>NZ_JBDYKJ010000088.1:0-18490 GCF_040012395.1 Nocardioides sp. 31GB23
GAGCGGCGGCGGCGCTCGGTCTCGCGGACCCGGTTGGTGGCGTTGCCCTCGGCCTTGCCGAACGTGGCGTCGATCAGGGCGTCGAACGTGGCGTCGGTCATGGTCTGCTGGATCAGCCGCTCGGCCTCGACCTGGAACGCGTCGACGTAGGTGACGGTCAGCCCGAGCGCGTCGCGGGCGGCCTGGACGGCGGCCTTGGCGTTGCGCGTGTGGCGGATCGAGAACGACGACTCGTGGTTGCTCAGGGCCGCGCTCTGGGTGTTCGCGCAGACGACGCGGACCGGGGTGACGAGGATGCGGAACGCGCTGGTGCCGTCGTGGCTGTTGAGCGCGGCGATGTTGAGGTCGACGCGGTCGGTGCCGCCGACCGTGAGTGAGTTCGGCAGCTGCATGGTGATGAACACCTGCCGCCCGCCGCGTAGCGACCCGGCTGTGTCGAAGATCGCGCCGGACTCGTCGGCCAGCAGGTTCAGGAACTCGGCGTGGTCCTCGTTCTGCAGTGGGGTGTAGCCGCCGCCAACGACGCCGAGCGCCTCGGGCTGGCCGGTGAACGGGGTAGTGCGCACCGTGGCGAACCCGGGGACCTCGATCGGCGTGACGCCGCCC
Organism: Nocardioides sp. 31GB23; assembly: GCF_040012395.1. Lineage (NCBI taxonomy): Bacteria > Bacillati > Actinomycetota > Actinomycetes > Propionibacteriales > Nocardioidaceae > Nocardioides > Nocardioides sp. 31GB23. Next base: position 607 of record NZ_JBDYKJ010000088.1, read on the forward strand.
TCGCTGACCTCGGCGGTGGTGAGCGGCAACTTGCGCACCTCCCAGCCGCCCAGGTGGCCGAGCGTCATGGCCTCCTCGGCGGAGAATGCGCGGTCGCGGACGGTTGTGCCCAGCCGGTGCCAGGCGTCCTTGCGGGCGAAGACGGCGGCAGCGTGCGTGCCGTGGGTCTCGATCTCGTGTGACATGCGGGGTCCTCCCGGGTAGCGGATCAAACGAACTGAGTTCATTCTATGGTTTCTATTCCACTGAGGGCGGTTCTCCACAGGGAGAACCGGCCTCGGGTGGGGGAGGGGCGACGCGTCAGGCGGCGCTGTCGCTGGCCTCGTCGGCGTTGGCCTCGCCCTCCGTGTCGGCGTCCGGCTCGGGCTCCTCGCCGAGCAGGATGCACTCGACCTCGCTGGGCTGGTAACCCCACTCCACGAGCGCGCCGAGCACGCGGGCGTCCCACGCGCTCGGGTTGCGCCAGGAGTGCTTGCCGGTGGTCGCCTCCCATGCGGCGACGACGGCGGCGAGCGTGGTCATGGTCGCGGCCTTCGGAGTGGTCGCCTTGGTGGTGATCTTGCGGCACTCGTCCTGGCCTGCGCCGTAGTAGCCGGTCGGGGCCGGGATGCCGAGCAGCGTGAACAGCATCGGGTGCCGGTGGTCCATGGCCTTGCTCAGCGAGTGGTGGCCGGTGACGACCGCCTCGCAGATCAGGGCTTCGGCTCCTTCCGGGGCCGTCTTGCGAGCGACGAACCCGGCCAGCCACTCGCGGCGCACCGTCTCCGCACTGGCCCACGCCTTGTTGTAGGCGATCACACGGCGGCGCTCCTCGCGGCGGGCCTCGGCCTCCTCCTCGCTCTCGCCCGCGTCCTCGTCGGCGGTGCTGCCGCTGCTCGCGCCGCCACTGACGCCGCCACGACGCCGCAGGCCGGAGGCGTCGAGGTCGGTAACGACCCACACCGGCACGTACTGCTGGTAGGGCTCGGCGGGCTCGTAGTCGTCGGCCTCGTCGTCGGCCTCGTCGTCGGTGTCGTCCTCGCTCTCGTCGTACTCGTCCTCGGGGTAGACCCACTCCTTGACGACGTGGACGCGAGCGCCCGGGACGCTGGGCCACTCCTCCTCCGGCACCGGCTCGCCCTCGGCGTTGAGCAGACGCTCGATGCGCAGCACCTCGTCAGCCGCCGCGACCTCTTCGGCGGTCAGTACCGGCAGGCCCTCGCCGCGCAGCCGCTCGACCTCGGCGGCGTCGGCCTCGCGCTCGGCGACCTCGTCACGCAGCTGTTGTGCCTCGTGCGTCAGGGAGCGGCGGAAGCGCTTGGCGTACTCCAGGCGCTCCACGGCCTCGGGGTCGTGCTCGAACTCGGCGAAGATCGCGGCCTCCTCCAAGGTCAGATCGCCGGAGTCGAGCCGGTTGCGGGTCTGGTCGGCCTTGGTGACCGCCAGGGCGGCGTTCACGGTCGGGCGGTCGATGCTGGTGCGCTTGGCGATCTGCGCTGCGCTCACGCCGAGCAGGGCCAGCTGCTCCACGCCCGCGACGATCTCGGTCTCGCGCATCCCGGCTCGGTGGATGTTCTCGACCATCTGGTCACCGATCCGGTCGGTCTCGGCGGGCTGGGGGACGACCCGCGCCGGGATGAGGCCGGTCGGGGTGCCGACGTCGGCGGCGGTCACGGTGCGGCGCTGGCCGCGCAGCAGGACGTACTGGCCGTTATCGTTGCGGTAGACCGTGACGGCCTCGATGACGCCGCGCTCCTTGATCGACTTGCGGAACTCCTTGTGGTCGGGTCGCAGGTCGGTGCGGACGTTGGTGCCGATGATGATGTCGGCGGGGTCCAGGTGCAGGAACTCCTCAGCCGGGGCGGCGTCGGTGCCCTCAGTGGTGGTGACGGCGTCGGTCTGGATGGTGTCGGTCATGCGGCTGTCCTCCGTGAGTAGAATAGAAAGAACTGACAGGACCAAGTCTCCCAACGGGGCCGACGCCTACCGGCTCACAGCGCGAACCTGTGGAAAGGTGGGCACGTCCGGAGGGTGGGGAACACCCCGCTCCTACGGAGGCGGACTCCGCTGCGGCGACGCGGCGCAGCTGCACCCTCGTAGCTGTCTGGACGGAAGGAATCGAGCGAGAGTGGGAACGGCTGCACACGGCCCCGCCCGGGAATGCAGCGGCGTTGGTGTTAGCGCCAGGTGCTGCAGCTGGCGCTGGGCCAGGGGAGTGGCGGCATGAGGAGCCAGACCACGACCCCGGTCGGCATCTACTGGAAGCCCGGCGTGTGGGACCTCGCCCGATCGGCCTACGTCGCCGACCTGGACACCGACCCCGACTCGCCCGGATCGTTCGTCGGCTGGCTCGCCCAGGCGCTCGAGCTGCACGCCCGGCGCTCGCCCCAGCAGCGCGCCGAGCTCGCGGCCGCCAGCGAGAAGCATCCCGCCCTGGTCAGCGTGACCCGCAAGAGCTTCAACAAGAAGCACGACCTGCCGGCCTCCACCATCGAGGCCGTCGAAGACGCGCTCGTGGCCGACCGCCAGGAGCTCGGCCGGATGCTCGCCCGCTCCGCGTTCGCCCAGGAAGCGGTGATCGCCGCGGGCGAGGAATCCCGCCGGCGGCTCGGCCACGACCTGCCTCCGCCACCGCAGAAGCTCAGCAACCGACCGCCGCGGCGGCGGCCGGCACGGTAGGCCCAGCTGGTGGCCGGCACAGTTGTGTCGATCCCTGCCTCTCGCGTCCTTCTCAGCGCCCCGATCCGGTACCCGAGAGCCGGTCGGGGCGCTTCTTTGCGCCCTCACTGCGCCCTGAGGAGCAGCTCCTTCGCGAGCACGAGCGGAAACGAACAAGTTCGGCCCAGGTGATCGCTGCGGGAGCCCGACGGGACCTAGGTGACTGCGGGACCGATTCCGACGTCTCGCAGTCACCTAGGAGGAACTCATGTCCACCACCGTCACCTTCGCCGGCAACCTGGCCGAGGCTCCCGAGCTGCTCTACACCCGCGAGAACAAGCCGTTCGTCAGCTGCCGGGTCCTGGTCAACCGGCGCGTGCAGAACGACGAGGGGGAGTGGGTCAACGACGGGCCCACTGCCCACAACTTCAATATCTTCGGCTCGGCCGCCACCCACGTGCACGACAGCTGCGGATCCGGCGACCCGATCTTCGTCCACGGCCTCGAGCGCACCGAGAGCTGGCCGGACAAGGAGACCGGCGAGAAGCGCACCAAGGACGTCGTGGTCGTCGACAGCCGCTTCGGCGAGGTCGGCGTCTCGCTCAAGTACGTCTCCGCGCGCATCGATCGCGCCGCCCGCCCGGCCCAGGCCAGCTGACCGCGGGGAGGGTTCCGATGGATCTCGTCGTTCAGTCCCCGGACGAGCTGCTCGCCGCCGTCCCGCATGTCCTCGGCTTCAAGCCCGAGGAGTCGATCGTCCTGGTCCCGTTCGGGCCCGGGCTCCCGATCACCCGCGTCGACCTCCCGACCAGCGCGACCGCCCGCGAGGAGGTCTGGGACGCCATCAGCGGCCCCTACGGCCGCCACGCCCGCCCCGGAGCTCGGCTGGGCATCCTCTGCTTCACCGGGGACCGCCGCAGCGCCGAGCTGGCCAGCCAGCACCTGTCCAACCGACTCGAGACCGTTGGCATCACCACCCAGATCCGGCTGTGTTCCGACGGGGAGCGGTGGCGGGAGTTCAACACCGGCACCACCGGGCTGCAGACCCAGGCGACCGCCGAGCGGATCGCGGCCACGACCGTGCTGTCCGGCGCCGCCCAACCGGCCTCCAGCCGGTCCTCGCTGGCCGCCTCCATGGTCGGCGACCGCGAGCCGATCGCCCAGCTGATCCCCGCAGCTCGAGCAGAAGCCGCGGCCAGCTCGCCGGCCGCGGAGCGGGACTGGGCCCTGGACCGTCTCGAGCAGTTCCACACCGACGGCAACCGGCTCTCCGACGTCGACGGCGCACGGATGCTCCTCGCGCTGGAGAAGATCGGCACCCGCGACGCGCTGTGGGAGGGCATGACCAAGGAGAACCACACCTCCCACATGGCGATCTGGAACGACCTCACCCGCCGCGCCCCTGACGAGGTCCGCGCGGCGCCGGCCTCCATGCTCGGCTTCGCCAGCTGGCTGCACGGCGACGGCGCCAAGGCCTGGTGCGCACTCGACCAGGTGCCCGCCGACCGGCCCTACTCCATGGCCGCCGTCGTCGCCTCCGCCCTGCAGAACGGGATCCACCCTCGCGAGTGGGAGCGGTATCAGACCCAGATGCGGGACCTCGCCGGCGAGCTCGACGAGTCCTTCGTGCCCAAGCCTCCCGAGAAGCAGCGGGATCTGCCGCGCACCCAGCCCACCACCGACCGCCGGGCCCCGGGCCGCTGAGGAGACCGCGATGAACTACGACGACACAGACCCGATCGACCAGATAGACGCCACCCAGCTAAGCGCGACAGAGCGCCAGCTGCGCCGCCTGGTGGTGCCTGAGCCCACGGCCTACGCCCCCGACAAGCGCCTCGACGTCATCCACGATCCGGACCTCGACCTGCTGTGGGGAGGCGAGGCGTGAGCAGCTGCGCCGACCGGAGGTGAATCGTGAGAGGTGAAAGCCATCCCTGTCCGAAGTGTGTCTCCTCAGCATCAGGCTCGCGTAGTGTTAGTATGAACACTATGGAGGTGTCCCGGCGCGTCAACGAGAAACGTCGTGTTGGACTTCCGATGGAGCTGGCGGTGCTGTCGGGGATCAGGCCGAGGGTATGGGTCACGGTGGGCCTTGCTGATGACCGGCGGTGGGCTCTTGTGCTCACGCCGGTGCCGGCTCCGGACGATCCCGGCGCCGCGGCGCGGCGTGACCCTGTTCGACCGCGGATGGTGACGGAGGTGATGCAGGTGACGTTGCCGAAGCTGTTGATGGAGCGGGTTGGGATGAAGCCTGATGACTGGGTGTTCGTCAGCTCGCTCGGCCAGGACCGAGGGATGCGAGTGGTCCCTCAAGCGAAGGTCATGTTGCGTGAGCTGCCCACTGCGCGGGCGGGTAGGTTCGCGGGCCGCGGCGTAGTCACTCCAGCAGGTGTGTCGTGATACTCCGGGCGTTGGGCCATTCGGCCCGCCGACTAGCAGCTGGCGGCGGCGTCTCGTTGCGGGGGTGGGGGGTTACCCCCGCGGTCGCGCTGACGGATGATGTCGCCCGGGGCGCGGCTCAGGCGCACCGCAGTGACGTGGGTGGAGAGGATCGTTGGGGGTGGTGCAGATGCTGACCCGGGAGCGGCTCGGCATCGCCAAGCCCACGCCACGCGGTTTGGCGCATTGGCACGATCTGCAGCCGGCCGAGGCCGCCGAGTTCGTACGCCGTGACGTGGTCGGTGCAGGGGTGTGCCTGCCGGCGGTGTGGTTCTGCGACGGCCTGCTGGTGCCGGTGGTGTCGTGGGACGTCGAGGCTCTTGAGGGGCGGGTCGCGACTGGGCGGGGTCCGGTGCTGTACCGCTCCATCCTGGCCGACCGGCTCGAGCACGGGCGCGACCACATCGAGCCTGCCGTCCTGCGCATGGAGGCCTTCATAACCCTGTGGCCGCTGTCGGCGGCGCGGGGTGCACTAGCTGCTGCCTCGGCCTACGCATCGGCGGTCGCGGCCGTCCCCTCGCCCCCAGGGGCAGATGGCTGGGATGTCTTCGAGTGCGACTACTACGGGTTCACCGTGGCCGAGGTCAACCCGGTCGGCGCTCGAGTGGTCGTCGAGGGCCTCGGACGCGCCAAGCACTCCGAGGGCGGGGTTGCGCACCAACGTCGCCTGATGGAGGAGCAACTGTTCGACGTGGCTCTCCGAACGGGCGTCACGCCAGCCTGCTGAACGAGCGCTGCGGCTGAGCCGGAGGCTAGGACAGTGGCGGCAGACTCGGCGCGAGCTTGTGCCACGCGCCCTGGAACTTGGGCGGATCCCAGTTAAGGCCGGTCTCTGCGGCGATCTCCATGTTGGTGACCTGCGCGTGGTTGCACTGGCCGACCCAGGCGTGCTGACGGTGCAACGGGCTCGAGGCGTCGAGGATGTTCTGGCCGAGCTCTGCGATGGCTGTCAGTGAGTGCTGGTATGCCGCGACCTCGTCGTGGATGTGGCTCAGGGGCCGGTTGAAACAACGATGGCACCCGCAGATCCATCGTTCCTGGTGCTCCTGGTCGAGCGCGATCGCGGTGTTGAGAGTGTCCAGGGCCCGGTAGGCCATCGAACGGGGCACGTAGATCCCGATCCGCGCTCCGCCGTTGAACCCGCCGCCCTTCTCCTTGGTCGGGTAGAGGTGTCGCAGCGCCGTGGTCGTCCCGACGGCGCCGAGGCTCGCACCGAAGGCGACTGCGCCGATCACGGAGATGTCGCAGCGCAGCAACGCGATCTTGACCTCGGCCTCGGCGAGCAGTCGGACCAGTCCGGCGACGGCGTCCTGGACGCCGAGTGGGTCGTTGTCGTGCTCGAGCACCAGCGCGACCGGGACTGCGGCTTTGTTGATCTCGGCGATCAGGCTGGCGACGTCCTTCTTGAGCCAGTCGAGATGGAGTGGGAGCACGGCGACCACGTCAGGCCCGAGAGCGCGTGCCTCGTCGAGAACCGCGGCAAGAGCCGTCTGCTTCTCCGCCGGCACGTAGGGGGAATCAGTGAGGGCCGCGGAAAGGCCGAGCTCGCGCTGCACGGCGACCCATGCCGGGTCGAGGTTTGAGCCCGTAGCCGTGGCGACAGCTCGGTTCTTCCCGGCATACCTGTTTGCGTCGGCTAGCACGACAATCTCCGCGCGCACCGGTTGGGCGGATGCATCGGCAGGAGCGGCTGCGGCGATCGTGACTCGGCACTCACTGACCACGCGCCGCAGTTCCTTGATGCGGTCCTTCATCCGCGGGTTCAAGGTGAGCAGGAGGCCGGTCTCCTCAACCGCGACCAGGGCAGCCGCGGCGCTGAGGTGACGTGTCGCGCACGCGGTCTGCAAGAAAAGGGACGGGCAGCCTGCGAACAGCGGGTTCGGGCTCGGAAAGCGGCCTGCGGCGGACCTGGCCCCGACCTCTCCGATCTGCCCGGACAGGACGTCGACCTCGCGGCCGATCACTACACCGCGCCCTGCGGCCGGGTGGGCGTGGCTGTCGTCGCGGGCTCCGCGGTGGATGCTGCTGCGGATCTGCATCCGGGGTCTTGCTCCTTCCACCTGGCTGGGTGTGGACAGCCTAGGCCGCGAGGCCGACGGCTCGACGGTGTTCAGCGGCGGTTGTGCATGAGTCGCTGTCTGATCGTTCCTGTGGACGACTGCGCCGTCGGCGTCAGCGGCCGGGTTGTGTGCCTGGCCGTTCATGGCTGCACCAGCCGTAGCGGGGTCGCGGGAGGTGTCTCGCGGGGCGGTCGGTAGTGGGCCTTGAACGGGGCTGGGAGCATCCCGGCGGTCTTGGCGAGCTCGTCGATGGTGTAGCCGTGCTGGCTCAGGTGCACCTCCATCACCCTGGTCAGGGTGCTGGGAGTTTCGGCCGGCAGGGCACCGGGCTCGAGCTGCTTCCAGCCCAGCTGGTTGAGCCGGATCTGGAACTGGCGATACTGCCGATCGGAGATCTCGTCGAGGTCGTAGGCGCGCCGGATCAGTGCCGCGATCGACATGCCCCACTGGGCCTTGAGCTGGATGAGCCGTGGGAAGTCGCGGGTGGTCAGGCCGGCCAGCTGCGGTGCGATCTCCTCGGCCGGGGCGAGGAACTCCGCAGCGAAGATGTCGGCCTGCTTCTCCTGGTCGTCCTCGGGGATGGTGTGGAGGAGCAGGTGAGCGAGCTCGTGGCAGGTGGTGAACCTCTGCCGGTCGGCCGGCAGACCGAGGTTGACGACCATGATCGGCGGGCGCCCACCGTCACGTGGCCAGGTGGACACCGCGTCTTGGGCGTTGGTGACCAGCGACCGTGCCACCACGATGATGCCAACGGCCTCGAGCACCTCGACGACGTTGTGGATCGGGCCGGTCGGGACTCGCCAGGAGGCGCGTACGGCGCGTGCCGCGGCCGCGGGGTCGCCGTCGAACAGGTCGAGGTCGAGACGGTGCAGCTCGGTGTCGGGTACGAGCTCGATGCCGCGCAGCAGGCCCTCGACAGAGACCCGGGTCAGGTGAGTGAGGGCCTCGATGCGCCGCTTGGTGGAGGCGTTGATCTTGGAGTGCCGGCGCCGGTGGTGCATGCAGGTGACCTCCAGCCCCTGCACGGGGGTGTCGTCGACCAGCAGCTCGACCGGGCACTTCAACGCGTCCGCCACCTTGAGGAGGTTCTCACCGGTCAGGGGCAGCAGGCTCGACTCGACCTTGGAGATGTAGCCCTGGCTCAGACCGGCGGCCTCGCCCAGGTCGAGCTGAGTCAGGCCGAGCGACTCCCGCACGAGGGTCACCATCCGCGGCCGTGCCTGGTCAGACACCACGACCTCCTCCGGGGCGAGAGCCGGCTGCGAGGCGCTTGGCAGCGGCCGTCTGCGCCGAGCGGATGATCGGTGGCGACAGCGGCGCGAGCGGCATCTGCACCGGGCCGGCGACCGAGCCAACAACAGGGGTCGTGCTGGTCATGCTGGTGAGTGGGATCGGAAGAGAGTAGAAGACGTCGGTGAAGCCGAGATGGCAGACCAACTCGAGGCGCGAGATGTTCTCCTCGGCGGTGTCCAGGACGTAGCCAGCGGTCAGGACGGTGAACGTCTCCATGCCCGGCAGGCACGGGTCGCCGAGGTGGTAGGCCAGGCTGAGCGCCCGGTCGGAGTCGCTGCGGCACAGGCCGAGCTCGGAGGTGAGCTTGCGGAACCGGACCCTGAGACCGCCGCCGGCCAGGCTCACCCACGGCCGGCCGAACTGGTCGTCCTCCACGGTGGCCTCAGGCACCCGGTTGAAGATGCGGTGGGCCGGCTCACGAGTGAAGTCCGAGACCAGCATCCCGCGCGAGGAGGCGCCGGCAAAGGCCATCTGCGGCGCCGCCAAGCGGCGGGTGGTCGCGAACCCGCCCCACGCTTCGATGAGGACCTGACCGAAGAGTGGAAGGTGCCTCCCCACTGCCTGCGCGACCGCCTCGTGGCTCGCCGGCGCGGTGACCGGGAACTCGTTCGCCTCGCTCGATGCAGTCATCTCGATCCTCTGCTCGGAATGCTCTGGGAATGAAAGCGTAGCATTTGTGCCGGGCAGATCGGCTCCGGACTGCTCGTGGGTGTTGCCGAGTCGTCTGTGTCTGACCCTGCGGGTCGCCGGCCAGAAGCCATCTCCTCCACTTCGGTCGCGGTGACGTCCGGGTGTTCGCGACCTCGGGCGGGATAGTCGCCAGCTGAGGTAGATCGTCGTACGCGTCGCGCCATGCTCCCCAGCCACGGTCGGTCTGCATATCGGCGAGGCTCGACATCAGCCACTCGAGCAGCGGCATTCGCCAGGCGTTTCGCCGCCAGAAAGGTCGAATGGCACTCCGAATCTCTTAGGCGATCGAACGTGGGCGCTGGAAGAATCGCCGAAGGAAGCGCATGTGGTCCGTGTGGTTGCCGTTGCCGCGCGCGAACATGAAGAACTACGGGGACAGGACGATGGACCACTTCGACGAGGGTTTGCGTTGCCAGGACGTGCACTCCGGCGTGCGGAACGTCGACCCGAACTCGCCGGTGCTGCAGCCGCTGGTTGACACCCGGATCGTCGGGATGGCGGCGACCGTCGCGGGCCTCATCCGCGGCAACGACGTCATCAAGGACGCGCAGGCGCTGATGTCGATCGCGGCCAGCCAGCTTGATGTTGACATGCTGGCGTTCAACGAAGTGGTCACGCTCCTGGGCGACGCCGGGTTCGTAAGCGGTATCCAGCGCTCGGGCGGCAAGATCCAGACCTTCACCGAGAACGTCCCCTACTACGACGATCTGTACACGCGGCTCGGGGAGGTGTGGCAGGACCGCAACCCGACCGAACTAGAGAAGCAGCTCCTGGTGGTTGTCGACGGGCTGTCCGAGGCCCCGGTGCCGCTGGAGGAGCTCGAGTCGACCTTCGCGCTGGACCACGCCGATGTCCCGCTGATCGTGCAGTTGGCCATGGACTCCGGGCTGATGCAAAAAGTGCAGGCCATCGACGGCGACATCGTGTACTCGCCATTCTTCGGGTTCGAGAACCCGGCCCTGCTCGGAGAGCTCGTGAACAGTCACGGTGGTGATCAGCTCGCGGAGGAGTTCGCCGCGGTCCGGGCGAAGCAGGGGCTGGCCATCTCTCCGACCACGCACCCGCTGCTGACCGACGCGGTTGCGAAGGGCCTCATCATGGCGCCGGCCGTGACCGTTCCTGGTGGGGGTGCGCAGCCGTTCGCTGCGCTGCCATACATCGCGGATAGGAAGCTCCTGACCGCCCGCAAGCCCGTTCTGGACAAGGCGCTCGCGGTCATCGCGTGTCTGCGGTGCGCGGAGTCGTTCGGTGGGTATTCGAGTCTGGATGCAGCCGGGCTCATCAACGTCATCGACAAGTTGCTGGACCCGAACCGGGGGTTCTTGGCGCCGCACAGCGGTCACAAGCGGCAGTATGAATTGATGCGGAACGCCCGCCTCATCGAGTTCGCTCCGGACACATTGCCTGGCGGTCGGTGGGTGACTCCTCGGTTCATCGACACCGCCGACAACCGGGAGGCGCTGAAGCTTGCGCGGGAGCTGCTGACGCACGGTGAGCTGGTCGAGCACCGGGTCGATGACGCGCTGGCGCGGGAAACGCTGGCGTCGGACCGGTCGTACGTGGCGCCGATGCAGACCGTGCATCGGCTCCGGAAAAGTGCGCAGCCTTCGGCGAAGCAGTTCGACAAGATCTTCGAGGCGGCGATGGGAACGAGGTCTCTGTGAGCGAGCTCGATCTGGGCCTGAAGGTAGGCGTCCGGTCGCTCCTGTGGTCGATGGGTTTCTCGACCCGACTCGACGTGGTGCTGCGTGGTCACGAGCGTGCTGACGGAGGGCCGGCAGAGACGTTCACCGACCTAGACGTTCTCGGGGTCTCCGTCACGCCGGGGTACCGGCTGTCGACGACCATCGCTGATTGCAAGTCTGGCAAGTCGGACAAGCCGACCGCCCGGATGTTCTGGGTCCGCGGTGTCGCTGACCTGTTCGGCGCCGACGACGCCATGCTGGTGCGCGAGCACGAGGTCCTCGACTCGACCAGGCAGCTGTCGGACAAGCTCCGCATCACGGTGCTCCCCTCAGCGGACCTGGCCCACATGCAGACCCTGCACGGTCCGCCGGTGCCCGAAGGCAGCCCGCTGGCCATCTTGTTCGACAAGGCCGCAGCAGAAGCGCACCTGAAGGCGTACACGAACCTGGACAAGCGGTTGAAGCCGCTCATCGATTACCGCGACTTCGACTACTGGATTTACGACGACCACCGCAACCCATTCCAGCTCGTCGCGCACCTCTCTGACGCGGTGAAGTTCCTCAAGCCGAAGGACCCCGACCACCTGTCGCTGTTCTTCGACCTGGCGTGGCTGTACCTGGTGACCCTCATCAAGGTCACCGAGCACGTGCGAGGTGCTTTCCTTTCTGACCCCGACCGCGGGCTCCAGGAGTATCTGTACGGCGGCGCGACCGGGCTGAAGGAGAAGAAGCAGGTCGCTCAGCTCCTGCAGTCACTACGCCCTGACGGCGCGAAGGAGCGCGACCACCTGCCTGAGTACTACCCGACGCTCCGGGAGCTCGTCACCCGGCTGATGCGGCGCCCTGACCACATGCAGAACGCGCTCCGGCAGGCCGAGGCTGCGTCCGCGTTCGCCGCGGCGCGGCAGCGGATGACGCTCTCGAACGCGTTCGGTGACGAGTTCGATGAGATCGCCGCCAAGTTGGTCGCGGACGTCTGCGGGTTCCTGGTGACCGCGACCGGCATCGACCCGGAGTTTCGGGTACAAGCTCGCGCCTACCTGCTGGGGGAGTCGGTTGCGGAGGTCTCCGTAGCTGGCGCAGCGAAGGCCTCCGCGGGCGCGATGGCCGCGAAGAAGACCCCGGCCAAGAGGTCGACGGCGAGTCAGGCGACGAATGCTGCTGAGGCTGACACAGCCGATGGATCGGATGCGACCTAGCTGGCGCTGAACTTCTTGGCCCTGGGTCCCATTGTCGTCTTACCTGTTGGGTCATCGACCTTCTCTGTAGAAGACCAACCTTGTGCAGGGTTACTCGCTGCTTGCGGGTGTCGATCTTCTCAGGGTGCGCCGAGTTCGGTGATGCCATCGCCATTCACTGCCGTGGGCTTCTCATCCTGCACTTCCGCGAATGCCTGATCGATGGCGGCCCTCGTACGCTCGGAGCTGCTGGGCATGAGGTGCGTGTACGTCCGCAAGGTGAAGCCTGGATCGCTGTGTCCTAGGTATTCAGAAACCGCGCGGATCGACTCGCCGGCGTCCAGCAAGACGGATGCGTACCAATGGCGGAGGGCGTGCATGCCGTTATCCCGCACCTGCTCGATGCCCACGCGCGCCTGCGCGGGCTTCCAGAGGCGCGTGTTGAAGTAGTTGCGGTTGAGGGCCGAGCGTTCGCGTGTCGTCAGTATGAGCCCCGCGCTCGACTTCCTCTCAACCTCGGGCGCGCCCCACGGCAGCGTGACACTGCGCCGCGGGTAGGCGGCGAGGTGGCTGCTGAGTTCCGTCCCGACACTTTCGGGCAGTGGGACGGTCCGGGTCTTGTCGCCCTTCGGCAGACCGAAGACCAGGCGGTTGCCACCGAAGACCTTGACCTGACGCCTCACCTCGACAACTCCACGAAGGAAATCGACATCCTCGACTGCCAGGCCGAAAACCTCGCCTTGACGCAGTCCAAGTCCCGAACCCAACGTCACCGCGATCCTGTACTGCGGTGGCAGCGCGTCGTGCATGGAGGAAACCCACTCTGACGGCCACGGCACAACCTTTCGTCGCGACGTGGCGGGCCGTGTCACTGAACTCGCCTTGCAGGGATTCTTGGCGATCATGTCGTCATCGACTGCAGCAGAGAAGATGGCGGACACGTTTGAGAAAATGACGCGTCGATAGGTTTCGGCCATCTCCATCGACCGGAGAAGTTTCTGGATCGTCGACGGCTTGATCTGGCGAAGTTCGAGGTGTCCGAGGGTCGGGAACACGTGGAGCCTGAGTCGCAGCTCGGTCGCCTCGTAGGTCAGCGGACTGAACGTCCGGCTTGCCAGCCACTCCTCGGCATACGTCCGAAACGAGATCCTGCCCGCGTCGACATCAAGATAGGTTCCACGGAGTTTGTCCGCCTCGACTGTGTTGCGAAACGCGACCGCCTCGGCTTTGCGTCGGAAGGTCTTGCGGCGTTGCCGCCCCTCGGGATCTCGGTAGTTGACGACGTAACGAGGGCTGCCGTCGTCGGCTGGCCTGCCAGAGCTAACGCTGGCCATGGCTGTCCTCGGCACAATCCGATCGAGGGACAAGTCGTGCTGCCGGATGTCCCGTCGCTATCGCCGGTCCCGGGTCTGGCCGAGGACCCGTCGGGATCACTGATTCTCCTCGAGTCGAACCGTCCAATTGATGACGGTTGCTGCTCGCCAGCGCAGGTGCTTGCCGACACGGAAGCCGGCGGGACCGTAGCCTGTCGTCCGCCACGAGTAGATGGTCTGCTTGGTGACGCCGAGGTAAGACGCGACATCGTCGATGTCCCACAGTTCCTGCGCATCGACCAGCCTGGGTGACCGGCTGCTGGCGTTTCCGCGACGCCGCGGACCGAAGACTCCCGGTTCCGCAGTCGGCACGTTCGAGTTTGTTGCCATCATCAAGCCCCTCCTCGCGGCGTTGACGAACGTTTGGTCTACGGGCACCTATGTCCGACAACCGCGCGGGAGCGATCACGCAGGTGGAAATGATCTGGCAACGCGCTCGCCGAGCATCCGCTACGACGGTTGTCAGCTCATGCGATGCGACGGCGACGATTCGGGCGACCGAGTTACGCCGAGACCCCCAGGGTGGACCGCCCGGGGAGCGCCAAGAGACGAGCCTGGCGGAAGGTGGCGCTCCCGAGATTTGTACTGGATTTGTAACAGGCGAGCGGCTAGCAACAGCAAACGCCGCCGAGCGACCAAAGGGTCGCTCAGCGGCGTTTCTGCAGGTCAGCGGCTGTTTGTTGCGGTTGTTCAGCGTTCCTGAACGACCGCAGCCGGCGGCCCGGTTAGATGTCGTAGTACAGCTCGAACTCGTGCGGGTGCGGGCGGGCCTGCACGGGCGCGATCTCGTTGGTGCGCTTGTAGTCGATCCAGGTCTCGATCAGGTCGGGCGTGAACACGTTGCCGGCCGTCAGGAACTCGTGGTCAGCCTCGAGGGAGTCGAGGACGGCGTTGAGCGAGGTCGGGACCTGGTCGATGTCGGCCATCTCGTCCGGCGGGAGCTCGTAGATGTCCTTGTCGACCGGGGCGGGCGGCTCGATCTTGTTCTTGATGCCGTCGAGGCCGGCGAGCAGCAGCGCCGAGAAGGCGAGGTAGGGGTTCGCCGACGGGTCGGGGCAGCGGAACTCGACGCGCTTGGCCTTCGGGTTCGACCCGGTGATCGGGATCCGCACGCAGGCCGAGCGGTTGCGCTGGGAGTAGACCAGCGAGATCGGGGCCTCGAAGCCGGGCACCAGGCGGTGGTAGGAGTTCACCGTCGGGTTGGTGAAGGCCAGCAGCGACGGGGCGTGCTTGAGCATGCCGCCGATGTAGTAGCGCGCCATGTCGGACAGGCCGCCGTACCCGGTCTCGTCGTAGAACAGGGGATCGCCCTCGTTCCAGATCGACTGGTGCACGTGCATGCCCGAGCCGTTGTCACCGAAGATCGGCTTGGGCATGAAGGTCGCGGTCTTGCCGTTGCGCCAGGCGGTGTTCTTGATGATGTACTTGAACTTCATCACGTCGTCGGCGGCCTTGAGCAGCTCGTCGAAGCGGTAGTTGATCTCCGCCTGGCCGGCGGTGCCGACCTCGTGGTGGGCGCGCTCGACCTGCAGGCCGGCCCGCTCGAGCTCGATGACCATCTCGTCGCGCAGCTCGCCGAAGTGGTCGGTGGGGGCGACGGGGAAGTAGCCACCCTTGTACTTGACCTTGTAGCCGCGGTTGTCGTTCTCGAACGCGTCACCGGTGTTCCAGGCGCCGGCCGAGGAGTTGATCTCGTAGAACCCGGCGTTGGCCTTGGTCTCGAAGCGCACGTTGTCGAAGACGTAGAACTCCGCCTCGGGGGCGAAGAACGCCTGGTCACCGACACCGGTGGTGGCCAGGTAGGCCATCGCCTTGCGGGCGATGTTGCGCGGGTCGCGCGAGTAGGCCTCGCCCGAGATCGGGTCGTGGATGAAGAAGTTGACCACCAGGGTCTTCGCGGCCCGGAAGGGGTCGATGTAGGCCGTGGTCGGGTCCGGGAACAGCGACATGTCGGACTCGTGGATGGCCTGGAAGCCGCGGATGGACGAGCCGTCGAAGTTCAGGCCGTCGTCGAAGACCGACTGGTCGAACGAGGACACCGGGACCGTGAAGTGCTGCATGACACCGGGCAGGTCGCAGAAGCGTACGTCGACCATCTCGACGCCCTCGTCCTTGATGTACTTGAGCAGCTCCTCGCTGTTCTGGAACATTCGTCCTCCTTGGCCGTCCCCGTCGGACGACCGGCAGATCTGAGAGTGGACACCCGCGGCGACGATGCCTCGGACGATGCGCTCACCCTACGAGTGAGGCAGTTTCCAGACCGTATCGGACGTGTTTCCCCCATGTAACAGACGTCCAAGTCGGGCCCGGGCGGACCCGGCGGGCCCGGTCCCTAGGCTGTCGGGGTGAGCAACCCCAGCGCGACGAGCGTCGAGACCGCCTCCTGGACCCGCCGGATCCTCGCCCTGGTCGTCGACTGGGCCGCCTGCACCCTGGCGGTGAGCCTGTTCACCCCCGTGTACGGCGCCACCGCGGACCCCGCCTCGGGCTTCTACGTGCTGGGCCTCTTCGTGGTCGAGTCGGCGCTGTTCACCGCGCTGCTCGGCGGTTCCTTCGGCAAGGTCGTGACCCGCCTGCGCGTGGTGCGCGCGAACGGCGACCCGCGCCCGCCGGCCCTGCTGCTGGCCCTGGCCCGCCAGCTGCTGGTGGCCCTGGCCGTCCCCCCGCTGGTCTTTCGCCCCGACGGTCGGGGGCTGCACGACATCGCCGCCGGCACCTGCACCGTCACGGTCGAGACGTTTCGCCGGCTTGCCGGCAGGTGAAGACTGGGGGGACAGCTCCCCCACGAGAGGCCTCACCATGAAGCGCACCCCGACCTGGCGGCGTACGGCCGTCGCCGCCGTCCTGCCCCTCGCCCTGACCGGCCTGGCCGCCTGCGGGGGTGAGGAGAGCGCCGAGGACACCAGCAGCGCCTCCGCCCAGCTGGAGGAGCAGGGCGACGAGGACGGCGAGGAGGCCGGCGGCCTCGAGGCCGGCGACCCGGTCCCCGACGACGACTTCGTGGCCCTGATGGCTGCCTCGTTCGAGGACGCGACGACGGCCCGCACGACGATGACCTCCGAGACGGCGGGGACGACCATCAGCGCCGAGGGCGTCGTCGACTACACCGGGAAGACGCCCGCGATGCGGATGACGATGGAGTCCGCGGAGCTCGGTGACGAGCCGATCGAGATGATCCTGGTCGACAACGTGATGTACATGCAGGTGCCCGACCTGGGCGGCAAGTACCTGTCGATGGATCTCGACGAGCCGGGCAACCCGCTGGGCCCGATGATGACCGACTCGATGGACCCCTCGAAGCAGGCCGAGATGATGCGCGCCGGCCTCGAGAGCGTCACGTTCGTCGGCGAGGAGGACGTCGACGGCGAGTCGCTGGAGCGCTACTCCGCCACGCTCGACCCGAGCGCCGCGCTCGAGGGGATGCAGGGCATGGAGGGCGTCCCGAAGTCGATGATGCCCGAGCAGATGCAGTCCGACACCTGGTTCGACGACGACGGCCGGGTGCGCCGCATGGTCATCGACATGGGCGAGCTCGGCTCGACCGAGATGAGCATGGACGACTGGGGTGCCGACGTCGACATCGAGGCACCGCCCGCCGGCCAGGTCACCACGATGGACGACATGATGGGCTCGATGACCCAGATGAGCTGAGCCCCGGCGTGTCCGGCGGACCCAGGCGGTCCCGGACGGCCCCGGAACGACGGGAGGGCGGCGAGGTCGATGATCTCGCCGCGCTTCGCTGCGTCGATGCCGCGGCGTACGCCGCTCAGCGCCCGCGCATGTTCTGGCGCATGCCCTTCATGCTGGTCGGCACCGGGCCCTTGGGCAGCGGCACCGCGGGGCGGCTGGCGTCGAGCGCCTTGAGCCGGTTGCGGATGTCGGTGATGTCGGCGGGGCGGACCTCGCGCTTCATCTTGCGCAGCTTCTTCATCAGCTGCGGGAGCGGCACCTGACCCTCCTCGCGGCCCACGACGATCTCGTGCACCGGCGTCTCGGAGGCGACCCGCTCGTGCTTGCGGCGCTCACCGGCCATCAGCGCGCGCAGCCGCGAGCCGTTGCCCTCGCCGACCAGGATGATGCCCGGAGGGCCCACCACCCGGTGCACGACGTCCTGCTGGCGGTTGAAGGCCACGGCGTTCTCGGTGTGCCAGCCGCGCTTGAGCATGTTGAGCGAGGCGGCGGCGGCGCCGGGCTGGCCCTCCATCTGGCTGTAGGCCGAGGCCTGCGCGCGGCGGCTGAAGAGGATCAGCGCACCCAGGGTGCCGAACATGATGCCGCCGACGACCGAGAGCACCCACTCGATCGCGCCGCTGCCGGGCAGGATCTTGAAGATGAGGAAGCCCAGGACACCGGTGACGAGGAACGTCAGCAGGAGCCACAGCCCGATGCGCGGGTCGGTCCTCTTGGTGATCCGGTAGGTCTCGGCGAACTGCTGGCGGCGGTTCATCGACGACGCGTCGGTCTGCTTGGCCATGCGGAAGCGTGCCTCACTCGGGTCGGCCCGGGGTGCGACCCGCGGGGGGCTGTCT
>NZ_JBDYKJ010000089.1:0-18383 GCF_040012395.1 Nocardioides sp. 31GB23
CGTGCTCGTCGTGGCCAGCGTGCTCGTCGTGACCGGCGTGCTCGTCGTGGCCAGCGTGCTCGTCGTGACCGGCGTGCTCGTCGTGGCCAGCGTGCTCGTCGTGACCGGCGTGCCCGGCTTCCATATCGGGCGGGGCCGGCGTGCTGGGTGTTTGGTGAGGCCGTGCCCGTGCATCCCTGGCCTGCCCGTCCAGGTCGCGCAAGATCTCCACTGCCCTGTCCAAGGCGGCTTCGGCGGCTTGGTGTCCTAGGTCGGGTACCTGAACTCTCGCGCGGGGCCCTGGCATCTGCTCCCACACTGCATCAATCGTGGCGTCGACCGTCGTCGACAGACCCGACGGGCCGCACACGGCGAGGACGTCGGCGTCGGCCGGCGAGTGGACGCTGGGCCATCCGCGTCGGGTGATTGCCTGCTCGACGGTGACTCGAGTGAGCCAGTCGCCGCCGACTTCGACGACCAGGACGTGCGGCGCGCTGGTGGCGAGGCGCGTCAGGAAGTGTGCTAGACCCATCGCAGTGCGCCTTCACGCCAGACCCAGGCGACACCGACGAGAAGGATTCCCAGGAACAGGAACATCTCGACGACCGCCATTAGGCCCTCTTCGAGGACCACCAGGGCCCAGGGATACATGAACAGCATCTCGATGTCGAAGGCGAGAAATAGCAAGGTCATGGGGTACCAGCGAGCGTGGTACCGCGACAGCGCATGCTCCTGGGGAAGGTGCCCGGACTGGAACGGCAGTGCGACGACGGGCGCCGGATGCACGGCGGTAGCTCGCGCCCCGACGTACACAGCGGCGATCCCCAGGAGCCCCACTGCGAGTACCGCGACGAGGCCCACGTAGTCGTCCATGTCGTGCCCCTTTCATTCCGCTCGTGTCGCCGGACAGTTTGTGTCGCTGGGCGCCAAATGGAGCCCGCGCTCACTCCTCGTACGTGTCTTGGGTGCGTGTTGTCTGATAAACGTGGTCAGGAGCGAACGAGACGAGCGATCGCGTCCGAGGCCTCCTGCAGGCGATAGCGCGCCTCGTCTCCGCCCGCCTGCGCGGCCTGCGTCACGCAGTGGCCCATGTGATCGTCGAGGAGCCCCAAGGCCACCGATTGCAGGGCCTTGGTCATCGCTGAGATCTGGGTGAGGATGTCGATGCAGTACTTGTCGTCCTCCACCATTCGCTGCAGCCCGCGCGCTTGTCCTTCGATGCGCCGAAGCCGTCGCAAGTAGTCCTCTTTGCGACGGATGTAGCCGAGGTCGGGCGAACTGGGGACGTCGGCGATCTCGCCGGTGCCAACGTCGGCGGCGTCATTTGGAGCGCTCACCACACAACTCCTTCCGCATTGACAGAGGTTCGACCCTCAGATGTGACCCCCGGGGATCGGCTCGTCGAACTATACCCCCCTAGTGTATTTAACTGTCGCTGGTTGGGCCAGGCCATCGGCTGCCCCTGTCGCGGTTTGGTGGCCGGTGGAACTGCTTCAGAGCGGGTCGGTGACATCAGCGATGTCGGCGTTGAGGACCCGGATCAGGTCTGCGGCGGCCACGGTTGCGGACACGCCGTGAGCTCCCCCTCCGATGGAGACGGTCTCGTCGACCCTGGCATCGGCGACGACGGGCCAGGGGTTGAGTGAGCCGAACGGCGTGATGGTGCCGCGTTCGTACCCGGTTACCTCCCGTGCGGTCTCGGCGTTGGGCATGGAGAGGCGTTTGACGCCGAGGAGCGCGCGGAGCTTGGGCCAGGCGATCTGCCGGTCGCCGGGTACGAGGACGAACAGGTAGTCGTCGTCGCCGCGCCGTACGACCAGGGTCTTGATCACCCGGTCGGGGGTGACACCTCGCGCTTCGGCGGCCTCGGCAAGCGACGTCACCGGGCCGTGGCGCACGATTGTGTGGTCGATGCCCGCCTCGGCGAGGGCTGCCGCGGTGCGGGCCTCTCCGGGTGTCTTTCCGGGTGTCTTTCCGGGTGTCTTTCCGGGTGTCTTTCCGGGTGTCTTTCCGGGGGTCACCGGTGGCCTCCTTCCGGGTTCCGTGCCGCAATGGCGTCGATCGCACAGCGTGCCAGGCACGCCAGTGCCCACCTGCCCGCCCGGGACACCACCCGAGACGCCACTTGGGGTGCCGTCCGGGATGGGTGCGTGGCTGTTCCCCGCAGCACGGGGTGCTGCGGGGAACAGGTCGAGCAGCTCTGCCTCATTGACTCTGCCTCATTGGCTCTGCCTCATCGGTGCCTCATCGGCGCCCCACTGACTCCGGCTCATCGCGCGCCTCGGGCCGTCTGGTCGGATCGGCTGGTTCACAGCGAGCTGCGGAACCGCTTGAGCCGCAGGCTGTTGCCGACGACCGAGACCGAGGAGAAGGCCATCGCGGCGCCGGCGAGCATTGGGTTCAGCAGGCCGGCGGCGGCGATCGGGATGGCCGCGGTGTTGTAGCCGAAGGCCCAGAACAGGTTGCTCTTGATGATGCTCAGCGTCCTGCGGGAGAGCCGGATGGCGTCGACGGCGACCCGGAGGTCCCCTCGGACCAGGGTCAGGTCGCTGGCCTCGATGGCGACGTCGGTGCCGGTGCCCATCGCCAGACCGAGGTCGGCCTGGGCCAAGGCGGCGGCGTCGTTGACGCCGTCACCGATCATGGCCACGACGCGGCCTTCGGCCTGGAGCTTCTTGACCACGTCGACCTTGTCGCTGGGAAGCACCTCGGCGAAGACGTCGTCCTCGGCGATGCCCACCTGGGCGGCCACGGTGCGGGCCACGCGGGTGTTGTCGCCGGTGAGCAGGATCGGGCGCAGCCCGAGCTCACGCAGCTCCCTGATGGCCTCGGCGGAGGTCTCCTTGACCTCGTCGGCAACCACCAGCACCGCGCGGGCCTGCCCGTCCCAGCCCACGGCCACGGCGGTCAGGCCGCGGTCCGAGGCGCCGTCGAACTCGGCCTGCAGGTCGCTGGGCAGGTGCTGGGACCACTCGGCGAGCAGCTGCGGCCGGCCGACGAGGACCGCGTGGCCATCGACGATGCCCTGCACACCGAGCCCCTCGACGTTGCCGAAGTCCTCGACCTTGCCCAGTTCGCCGGCCTCGCGGGCGGCGTCGGCGATCGCGCGGGCGATCGGGTGCTCGGAGGAGTCCTCCAGTGCCCCCGCCAGACGGAGCACCTCGGCGGAGTCCTGGCCGGATGCGACGTGCACCTCGGCGAGCGTCATCTCGCCGGTGGTGACGGTGCCGGTCTTGTCCAGGACGACGGTGTCGACCTTGCGGGTCTGCTCGAGAACCTCCGGGCCCTTGATCAGGATGCCGAGCTGGGCGCCGCGGCCGGTGCCGACCATGAGTGCGGTCGGCGTGGCCAGGCCCAGCGCGCAGGGGCAGGCCACGATCAGGACCGCGACCATCGCGGTCAGCGCACCGGCCACGCCGGCGTCACTGCCGAGCCAGAACCCGAAGGTGCCGACCGCGATCGCGATCACAACGGGCACGAAGATCCCCGAGATCCGGTCGGCCAGGCGCTGAACGGCTGCCTTGCCGGTCTGGGCGTCCTCGACGAGCTTGGCCATCTGGGCCAGCTGGGTGTCGGCACCGACGCGGGTGGCCTCGACCACCAGCCGGCCGCCGGCGTTGACGGTGGCGCCGACGACTGAGTCCCCAACACTGACCTCGACGGGCACGGACTCCCCGGTCAGCATGGACGCGTCGACGGCCGAGCGTCCCTCGACGACGACACCGTCAGTGGCGATCTTCTCGCCCGGGCGGACCACGAACCGGTCCCCTGTGGCCAGCTGAGCCACCGGGGTCCGCTGCTCGACACCGTCTCGGAGCACGGCGACGTCGCGGGCGCCCATGTCGAGCAGGGCGCGCAGGGCGGCGCCGGCGTTGCGTTTGGAGCGGTGCTCGATGTAGCGGCCGAGCAGGATGAAAGTGATGATGCCAGCGGCGGCCTCGAGGTAGATGTTCATCGTGCCGCTGGTGCGTTCGATGGTCAGCTCGAAGGGGTGGGTCATGCCCGGCATGCCCGCGTCGCCCCAGAACAGGGCGTAGACCGACCAGCCGAACGCGGCCGAGGTGCCCATCGAGACCAGGGTGTCCATGGTCGCGGCACCGTGCTTGAGGTTGGCCCAGGCCGCCTTGTGGAACGGCCACGCACCCCAGATCACCACCGGTGCAGCGAGCGTCAGCGAGAGCCACTGCCAGTTGGTGAACTGCAGCGCCGGGACCATCGCCATCGCGATCACCGGCACCGAGAGCACCGCGGAGACGATCAGCCGGTCTCGCAGGGTGCGCAGCGCACGATCGGCGTCGCTTTCGCCGTCGGCGTCACTGCCAGATCCGCCCTGACCGCCGTCGCCGGATGCGTCCGCGGCGGCCGGGGGCTTGGGCAGCTTGGCACCGTAGCCAGCGGACTCGACCGCTGCGACCAGGTCGTCGGTGGTGACGCTGTTGGCGAAGGTGACCTTGGCCTTCTCGGTGGCGTAGTTGACGGTCGCGGTCACCCCGTCGATCTTGTTGAGCTTGCGCTCGATGCGGTTGGCGCACGAGGCGCAGGTCATGCCGGTCAGCAGCAGCTCGACATCGGTCCCCGCAGGGACCCCGTCGATGTTGTTGACGTCGCCCGTGGTTGCCGCGGTCGCGGCGGGATCGGTGGTCGCACTCATCAGGTCCTCCTTCATGCCCATCGGTTCGTGTAGCGGTTCGTGTAGCGGTTGATGTAGCGGTCGGTGTGGTGGTTGGTTGGCGCCGGGTGTGTGTCGGCGTGACTGGTGCGCGGCCCGTCGTCGGGGCGCGTCCTAGTGGCCATGCTCCTCACCTGTCCCCTCTCCCCCATCACTTGACCCGTCATCAGCACCGCTGTCGGAGTCGCTGTCGGAGTCACCACCGGCGGACTCGTCGGCGGGCTGGTCGGTGGGCGTGGTGGAGCGGGAGGCGTCGAGAGTGAACGCCGCGGTGCGCACGACTCCGTCTGCCTTGAAGTCGAGGAACAGCTGGTAGCGACCTGCGCTGGGCACTTCGGCTACGAACTCGACGATCGGTCCCGGCTCGGTGACGCCGTCGCCGGGCTCTCCGCCTGGGTGGACGTGGAGGTAGGCGAGGTCACCTTCGCGGAGCGCGACCAGGTGGCCGTAGGCGCCGAGGTAGGGCTCGAGGTCAGTGACCGGCTGCCCGTCCTTCGTCACCTCGAAGTCGAGCATGGAGTGCTCGCCGGCGGCGAGGTCACCGGTGACCGTGACGGTGTAGCCGTCGACGGTTGCCGTCTTGACCGGCTGCGGGAGCTTCTGGTCACCGGGGTTCCCGGCCACCAGGACGTCGCTGCCCAAGGTGAGCGCCTCGCCTCCGGCGGGTACGAAGTCGGCGAACAGCCGCCAGGTCCCGGGCGCGAAGTCCAGGTCGACGCTCCACGTGCCGGTGGCCGAGTCGAGCGTGGGGTGGACGTGCTGGAAGTCCGCGAAGTCTCGTCGCACCGCGATCAGGTGCAGCTCCTTCTCGTGGGACTCCTCGTAGTCGGTCACTGCGGTGCCGTCGGGGCCGAGGATGCGGAACGACACCGACTGGGTGCCGGCGCGATAGCCGGTGGCGGGGAGCTCGAAGGTGTAGCCGTCTTCGGCGACCTGCAACCCGCCGGGCACCTCAGCAGAGGTGGCACCCGAGGCTTCCTCCTCATCCATGCCCCCCATTCCGTTCATGTCGCTGTGGTCGGCACCAGTGCCGTCGCCCGGTGCGGATGAGTGGGTCGCAGAGGCGTCCTCCACGGCCCCGAGGTCGGTGCGGTCACCCAGGACGAAGCCACCAGTGAGCAGCACCGCGAGGCCGGCGCCGTAGGCGGCGAGGCGAGTCGGGGCGTTCATGCGAGCTGATAGCCGGCCTCGCGGACCGCAGCGTCAACTGCGTCGCGAGCGACAGGCTCATCGGAGGTGAAGGTCAGCGACCCGCTGGCCAGGTCTACGCGGACGTCAGTGATGCCCTCGATCGCGTCAACCGTGCGCGTCACCGAAGAGACGCAGTGGCCGCACGTCATACCGATCACGGTGTAGCTCGAGTCCGCCTCGCCCACGGAGGTATCCACGGCGCCATCGACGGCCTGGGCGCTCGGCTGGGCGCTCGGCTGGGCACCTGCGTGGGCGGCCGCGGGGCCGCGTTGGATCTGGATGCTCTGCGGGGTGCTGGTGCTGCAGCAGCCGGTCATGATGCTCTGCCTCTCCTGGGGATTTCGATTCGTGTGGACCGTTGTGATGGGTGGCTGGGTTCTACGCTGCGCGGCCAGCTAGGGACCGCATGTGGTCCGGTCAGCTACGGACGAGTCGGGCGATCGCGTCGGCGGCTTCGCGGAGCTTGACGTCTCCCTCGCGGCCGCCGAGACGAGCCGCCTCGACCACACAGTGGTTCATGTGCTCCTCGAGCAGCCCGAGGGCGACAGCCTCCAGCGCCTTGTTGACCGCCGAGACCTGGGTCAAGATGTCGATGCAGTAGGTGTCGCCCTCGACCATCCGGGCGATGCCCTTGACCTGGCCCTCGATGCGCCGCAGCCGCTTGCGGTAGTCGTCCTTGCGGTAGCTGTACCCGTGCGCACCATCGTGAGCGCCCTGGTGAGCACTCTGCGGCGCCGCCACCTCTACGTTCGCCTGCACTGCGGTCATCGCGGACTCCTTGTCGTCTCATCCATACCATCGGGGGGTATGCCGCAGACACTACCCATACCCCCTACGGGTACACAAGCCTTGTGATGCGGTTCACCTCTTCCCGGGTACACGGCGCCGGCATCTGACTCGGCATCACATCGGCTCAGCGGGATAGCCACCTACGACGCGTCGTTACTCGACAGGCAGCGACTCACCGCGACGCACGCAGTGCGGCGACCGGATGAGGGGAAGGCGGATGAGAGGAAGGAGGTAGCGACGGCTGTTGGCCAAGGACACGACCGGACGCAACTGGACGAAACTGGACGGCCGGTCTCATCGAAACTCGCCGTTCGGCGATCTCGCACGAAGCGCCAGCGAAGCCGATGACGAGCCCCCACCCGGGCTCCATGCACGGATCGCATCCGGCCGTCCGCCCGATTGACTGGCAGCGTGCAGGTTGCCCACCGCGAACACAAAGCAGCCGGGGATGCCGGCCCGGCCACGATCGCGCTGACGACGGGCGCCGACAACGGGCGCCGACAACGGGCGCCGACAACGGGCGCCGACTGCAGGCGCTGCTACAGGGGTGGTGTCACCAGGCCAGCTCGGCGCAACTGGTGGTCTTGGATGCTTCGACCTGCAAGGTGGCGTGCTCGATCTCGTGGTCGCGCCGCAGAAGGGTGCCGGCGTGGGCGAGGACCTGCTGGGGGTCGGCCCCTTCGACGACCACGAGATGCGCGGTGGCCACGTTCATGCCGGAGGTCAGCACCCACACGTGGAGGTCGTGAACGTCTGCGACACCGGGGACCTGTTGCAGCGCGGTGGCGACATCCTCGATGGCCAGGCCCTCGGGTACGTGCTGACCAAGGACCGCGAGCACCTGACGGCCGAGCATGAGGGCGCGGACAGCGACGAACAGCCCGATCGCAAGCGCCACCACGGTGTCCCACCACGAGGACCCCGTGAGCGAGACCAGGATCGCGGCGGCGATCACGCCGATGCTGCCGACGGTGTCTGCCATCACCTCCAGGTAGGCACCCTTCAGGTTGAGTGACTCCTGAGCTCCGGCGCGGAGCAGGGCGATGGAGATCAGGTTGACGAGCAGGCCGAGCGCGCCCACAACAAGGACGGGGCCTGTCTGGATCTCGACATCGTCGCCGACACGCCCCACGGCCTCGACGACGACGTAGACCGAGACGCCGAGCATGATCAGGACCGCCAGGCCCGAGGCGAAGACCTCGGCGCGGTAGGAGCCGTAGGTGCGGCGTCCGGTGGAATCGGGTCGGGTGGCGATGCGGGTGGCGACCAAGGCGGCACCGAGTGCGACCACGTCGGCGGCCATGTGGCCGGCGTCGGAGACCAGCGCGAGCGAGCCGGTGACGATCCCGGCGAGGAGCTCGACCACGAAGAAGGTGGCCACCATGGCGAAGCTGATCATCAGCCTCGTCCGGTGACGACCGCTCGCGGTCTCCACACCCCCGCGACCGTCGCTGTGTCCGTGTCCGTGTCCTGCGCCCATGTCTGTAGAGCTCCTGATCCCTAGCGGTCGTGCTGGTGGTCTGTGCTGGCAAGCGCACGGGCCCAAAGACCCGAGCCCGTGATTGCGAGCCCGTGATTGCGAGCCCGTGATTGCGAGCCCGCTACTGGCCCTGTGACTCAGGGACGGGTGGTTCGTGACGTGCTGGGGGGTGGCGCCGGCGGCCATGCTGGCCGCCCTGGGAGCTGCGCTGGGAGCCGGGCCTCTCCCCCGAACCCTGCGCCGAGCCCTGCGCCGGACCCGGGCGGTGCGAGGGAGTGACGGCTGTACCACGGTGGTCGGGCGGTCCGGGAATCAATAGCTGCTCAGCATGGAAGAGTCCGTCCACGACCAGGTGGTTGACGTGCTCGTTGGCCAGGCGATAGAAGACCTGATTGCCCTGCCGCCGGGTCTGGACCAGGCGTGCCATCCGCAGTTTGGCCAGATGCTGCGAGACCGCGGCCTGCGGCTTTGCGAGGGACTCAACGAGGTCGCCGACGGCCTGCTCACCGGCCTGCAGCTGCCACAGCAAGGCCAGCCGAGTCGGGTCTGCCAGCATCCGGAAGACCTCAGCGGCAAGGTCCAGCTCATCTGCCGCCGGCGGCGACCCACCGTCATATTCGTGCATGCGCATATGCAATCACACGAATGCCGTGGTCGCAAGCAACGAGCAGCCCTGCGCAGGTGCGGCCTACGTCACTTTGAACAATACCCAAGAGGGGTATACCGTTCAGGACGATCAAAGATACCCGCAAGGGGTATGCGCCCAACCTCAGGAGATGGAGCAACGATGAGCACGCTCGAGTACCAGGTGACCGGAATGACCTGCGGCCACTGCGAGATGTCGGTCCGCGAAGAGGTCAGCGAGGTCGCTGGCGTCGACGACATCCAGGTCAGCGCCCAGACCGGCAAGCTCGTCGTGAGCGGCAGCGACGACATCGACGACGCCCAGGTCCTGGCTGCCGTCGAAGAGGCCGGCTACACCGCGGCCCGCATCTGACCAGCCACCAGCAGAAGCAGCCAACAGTACGTCGCCGCGCGGCGACTCGAGACCAGAGCCAGTGGCGCCCTGGTCGACTCCAGCTACCCATCACATCGAGGAGCAACCACCATGTGCAACGACCACGCCTCCACCGCCGAGGCTCCCACCGCTGACGCCACCACCGACGAGGGCACGTCCGCGCCTGCTGCCAGCAGCTGTTGCGGCGGACACGCCGAGACCCCGACGGCGGCACCCACCTCCCAGGACCAGGTGACCACATGCCCGGTCATGGAGGGAACCCCGGTCGTCAAGGCGACCGCCGAGGCTGCGGGCCTCTTCCGCGACTACGAGGGGACTCGGTACTGGTTCTGCTGCGCGGCCTGCGGCCCGCTCTTCGACGCGGACCCCGCCAAGTACGCAGCGGCGTAACAACCCCGGCCGGCCACGATGTCGCAACCCGGCCGGGGTAACAACCCAGGCGAGTCGGATGGCCCGGTGGTCGGCGCGGGGTTTGGTACAGGTCGGCCGGAGCTGCCGGCCTGACCCGAGGGGTGGGGGCTTCCGCGAAGCCGCCTCGTCGACGAGCTCTCAGACCAGCTCGTCGACCGTGTGACACGGCCTCAACACGGCCTCCACCCATCGTCTGCTTATTGCGTCCCCTCGCCGGCTCGCGGCACCGCCGCACCCGCGAAGTCGGGTCGTGAACGATCGCCCCAGTTTCTCGGCCGAGTTTTCTCGGGCCGAGGTTCTTTGACTCGTGTCGTCCTAGGAGAGTCCATGACCGAACCCACCCAGCGTCGGGTGGTGGTTCTCGGCGCAGGAGCGGCCGGGACAGCCGCCGCCCGCACCCTCGCCACCCAGCCCGGCGTTTCCGTGTCGCTGGTCGCGCGGACCGACGAGACACCGTCGAACAGAATGCTGGTCAACAAGGGCATCGCCATCGACCTGCTGCAACCCGAACAGATCGCTCTCCCGCTCCCGGGCGTCGAGCTCATCACCGACACCGCCCACGCCGTGAGCACGGTGAGTGCAGTGAGTGCGACGACAGCGGGGGCGGAGAGCCGACACTCGGTCGTCTTGGCCTCCGGCGCCACGCTCGACGCGGATGTTGTCCTCATCGCGACGGGCAGCGCGCCGCGTGCGCTCCCGATCGAGGTCCCCGGCGCCACGCAGGCTCAGCAACCCGAGAACATCACGACGCTGCACTCTCTGGCTGACGGGGTACGAGTACGCGACGCGCTGGCTGCAGGACCGTCCCGGATCCTGGTCCTCGGCGGAGGGATCCTCGCCGGCGAGACCGCCTCACTGCTGGCAGCACGCAGCCACGAAGTCACCATGGTGACCCGCTCGGCCGTGCCCGGGGCCGGCGCGTTCGGCGCCGCGGTGGCACAACGCATCCTGGAGCTGCACCGCAGCCGGCTTGACCTACGGGCAGGGCGTTCGCTCAGCGAGGTGAAGGCCAGCACATCGGGCGCCGCCGACGAGGTGCTCGTGACCTTGGACGACGGCTCGAGGATTGCCGCGGACCTGATGGTCGTTGCTCACGGGACTGTGCCCACCGGGCCGGCGCCCTGGGCCTCCGGCCTCGAGGTGGACGCGCGGCTCAGAGTCCCCGGCACCCCACGCGTCTACGCTGCCGGCGGCGTCGCCCGGCATCGACACCCGTTGATCGGCGATTGGCGCATCGACCACTGGGCCGACTCGGCAGCGCAGGGCGAGCACGCCGCCCGATCCGTCCTTCACGACCTGGGCTTGGGCGAAGACCCCGGCGCCTACCTTCCTGCCACGATGCACGCCACGACGATCCACGGCACCTCGCTCACCGCGGCCGGCCTCACCGGCCCTCCGGCTGCGGACCGGGTGGTGAGCCTCGACCCGCTGGTCGTCGTGCACGAGATCGAGGGGATCCCGGTAGGGGTGTCGGGACTGGACGCGGCCGCGCTCGTTCCTGACTGGCTCGGCAGGCTCCACAAGCCAACCTCCTAGCCCGACGTCCTAGCCCGACGTCCTAGCCCGAGTGTCAACGCGGTCCCAGCTGGTTCCCAGATGGGCGCACCCGGCCCGCGCCGCCGGCCCGCCCCGTAAACTTGGCGTGCAACGCTGCCGGTCATACGCAAGGAGTCCCATGTCCGAGGAACAGGCCGACCATCGGCACGGGTATGACGCCGACAAGGTCAAGTACCTCAACCGGCTCAAGCGCATCGAGGGGCAGGCGCGCGGGATCACCCGGATGGTCGAAGAGGACGCCTACTGCATCGACATCTTGACCCAAGTAAGCGCGGTGACCCGAGCGCTGCAGGCCGTCGCCATCGGGCTCCTCGACGACCACATCAAGCACTGCGTCATCGACGCCGCCCAGTCCGGCGATGAGGACGCCGCGGCCGAGAAGCTGAAGGAAGCCACCGACGCCATCAGCCGACTGGTCCGGTCCTAAGCCTCACGCCCCCAACGCCACCCGCCACCCACCCGGGCACCGCCACCCAGGCAACGCGCGACGAGACCAACGCGGCACGAGGACACTTCCAACCGCCACAGGGAGCGCCGCTTGAGGAGGGCCAGCCTCACGTAGGCCACGGGTTGGCGGTGCATCCGTCGAGTCCCTTGGTCTGCTGGACCATGACAGATGCCGGACTCCCCTCCGCGGCACATGACTCGTGGTCGTTGCCGAGCGCATGCCCGAACTCGTGGTTGACCAGGTAGGTCCGGTAGCCAGGCAGGTCGCCGTCGTAGGCGTCCGCTCCGTTGAACCACCGCCAGGCGTTGAGAACGACGTCCTCGCCGTTGCGGCAGGAGAGCCTGCCACCCGTCTCGAGCGGGGCGCAGAGCTGGTCGGTCGTGCTCGGCGTGGCGATGCGGATGTGGAAGTCAGGGTCGGTCGCGACCCGCTGCAACCGCACCGGCTCGACCCCGGTCCAGCCGCGTGGATGCTGCAGGACCCGATCCACCACGCGCGCAGCCGCCGACGGGGCCAAGGGAAGTCCCTGCTCGATCTCGACGCTGTAGATCACCAGCCGCCCCTCCCCCGCGCCCCGCGACTGACCGGTCGCCGTACGGAACACGCCCGACCCGATCTCGGGGACTGGGGGCGGGACCCGCTGCCGTGGCGTCGGGGCCACGACACCCGCCGGCTTCGGCGGGCCACCGCTCGTTGCCGCCGGCAGTGTGACTGACGGGGACGCGGCTGGCATGAGCGGTACCGACGATGTCGGGGGTGCCGTGGCCGGTCCTGGGAGGTGGCTCGGATCGGAGGATCCCGTGCGCCCTGCCCGCGGATCGTCTGCAGACACCCCGGCAGGTCCCCAGCGCCCTGTGGTCACGGCGGCGGCGACCAGCGACCCGACGACCAGGATGGTTGCAGCCCCACCAGCGACCGCCCGCGCTCGAGGGCTCCAGCGGCGATCCGAGCGACTAGTTGCTACCTGTCGTGCTCGACGGTGACGACCGCCGGTGGCGGGTGGCGGGCTTCGTCGGGCTCGGTGCTTGCCGGACACAGCAACAGCGGCTGGTGGCTTCTCAGGCTCTAGCCCAGCAGGTCGTTCATGGTGGTGATCTCGGTGGTCTGCGCTTCCTCGATCTGCTCCGCCAAGGTGATGGCGTCGCTGTTCTGTCCGTCGGCCTGCTCGGTCTTGGCCATCTCGATGGCGCCCTCATGGTGGGCGATCATCATCGTGAGGAACTGCTTGTCGAACGCCGCGCCGGAAAGCGACTCGAGCTCCTCCATGTCCTCCATGCTCATCATGCCCGGCATGTCTTCGGACATGTCCATGCCGCTCATGTCCTCGGGCACCGGCTGGCCCCATTCCTGCAGCCATGAGGTCATCGTCTCGATCTCGGGGCCCTGGGCTCCCTCGATCTCAGCGGCCAGATCCTTGACCTCCTGCGACTGCGCACGCGTTCCCGCCAGCTCGGCCATCTCGACCGCCTGCCGGTGGTGAGGAATCATCTCGGTGGCGAAGGTGACGTCCGCGTCGTTGAAGTCGGCACCGGTCTCGGCGCTCGTGGTCGGCGACTGCGAGGAGTGGTCCATCCCCGCCATGCCCCCATCACCGTCATCGGAGCACCCGGCCAACACGACCGCGGCGACCAGCACGATCACCGCACCCGCGGTCTTCTTGAAGGAGAGACGCCGTCGGTTCTTCGCAAGAGAGGGCAGTGCCACGGTTCAAGATGCCTTTCGTCGACTGTGCAGATCTGCGGTACGCGAGCGCCCCAGCACCCGGTCCACAGCAAGGAAGACCAACAGCCACAACACCCCCAGTCCCAGCCCGAGCAGGATCACCACTTCGAGCCAGACGGCCGGGTCGCCGCTGTCGGTCATGCCGACACGATGCAGGACCAACCTGGTGGTACCACCCGGCGAACCATGAAGGTTTGACGAAGGTTGAGCTCCCGCCAGCCCAGGACGCTCGACCTACTTGCGCTCAGTCGACAAGATGGAAAGCATGAGCAGTCGCGCGCCTGATCATCACTCCCCTGAGCGTCCCGCTGTCGCCACGATCGACCCGGTTTGCGGAATGACGCTGGACCCCAGCTTCCAGGCAGGCACGGCAACGCGCACGGCCGAATTCGACGGTGCGACGTACTACTTCTGCAGCGAGCGTTGCCAGCGGACCTTCCAGGCCTCGCCTCAGGAGTACGCCGAGAAGGCCGCGGCCGCTCACGCCTCGCCTGCCACACACGACCACGCCACCCACGACCACCAGCACGCGCACCAGCACGCGCACCAGCACGACGGGCACGGTACGTACGACGATCGGTCGCACCACCCCGTGACCGGCGGCGTTGCGACTGCTGGCGCTGCGGACGGCGGGTCGGAGGCGACCGAGTGGACCTGTCCGATGCACCCGGAGATCCGGCGTCCCGGGCCCGGCCCGTGCCCGATCTGCGGCATGGCGCTGGAACCGGTCACGATCTCGGTCAACGACGGTCCCAGCGCGGAGCTGGTCGACATGACCCGCCGCTTCTGGATCGGCGCGGTTCTGACGTTGCCGATCGTCGTGCTCGAGATGGGCGGCCACCTGTTCGACTTCATCCATGACCTGTTCGAGCAGTCGACCTCGAACTGGATCCAACTCGTACTGGCCACGCCGGTCGTGCTGTGGGGCGGTTGGCCGTTCTTCGTGCGGGGTTGGAACTCGGTGCGCACCCGGAACCTGAACATGTTCACCCTGATCGCCATGGGCACCGGGGTGGCTTGGCTCTACAGCGTGGTCGCCACGGTGGCGCCGGGGATCTTCCCCGACTCCTTCCGCGAGACCACCGACATGGGCGACGGCATGAGCAGTGTCGGCGCGGTCGACGTCTACTTCGAGGCTGCCGCTGTGATCACCGTCTTGGTGCTGCTCGGTCAGGTTCTGGAGCTGCGGGCACGAGAGCAGACCGGGGGTGCGATCAAGGCGCTCCTCGACCTTGCTCCCAAGACGGCCCGGCGGATCCGCCAGGACGGCACCGACGAGGAGATCGGCCTCGACGAGGTCCAGATCGGCGACCGTCTGCGGGTGCGTCCAGGCGAGAAGGTCCCGGTCGACGGGGAAGTCACCGAAGGGCGCTCGACACTGGACGAGTCCTTGGTGACTGGCGAGTCGATGCCGGTCACCAAGACCACCGGAGACACGGTGATCGGCGGGACCCTCAACACCACCGGTG
The DNA here is from genome assembly GCF_040012395.1 of Nocardioides sp. 31GB23. Taxonomy (NCBI): domain Bacteria; kingdom Bacillati; phylum Actinomycetota; class Actinomycetes; order Propionibacteriales; family Nocardioidaceae; genus Nocardioides; species Nocardioides sp. 31GB23. Next base: position 14,734 of record NZ_JBDYKJ010000089.1, read on the forward strand.
CCCTGGTCATCCGCGCCGATCGGGTCGGCAAGGACACCATGCTCTCGCGGATCGTGTCCCTGGTCGCCGAGGCACAGCGCTCCCGGGCCCCGATCCAGCGCACCGCCGACAAGGTCGCCGGCATCTTCGTCCCGATCGTCATCGCGATCGCCGTGGTGGCGTTCATCGTCTGGGCGGCCGTTGGCCCCGATCCACGGTTCGCGCACGCCTTGATCGCCGCCGTGGCGGTACTGATCATCGCCTGTCCGTGCGCGCTCGGGCTCGCGACCCCGATCAGCATCAAGGTCGGGGTCGGCCGCGGAGCCGAGAACGGTGTCCTGATCAAGAACGCCGAGGCACTCGAGCGGATGGAGAAGGTCGACACCGTCGTCGTCGACAAGACCGGCACCCTGACCGAGGGCCGCCCTGCAGTCACCGAGATCGTCACCGCCACAGATTCCTGGCCAGACGCCGAGGTGCTGCGGGTCGCGGCCGGGGTCGAGCGAGCGTCCGAGCACCCGCTGGCCCTGGCTATCGTGGAGGCCGCGAAGGACCGCGGCATCACGATCCCTGAGGTCAGCGACTTCGACTCCCCCGTCGGCCGCGGTGTGGCCGGCACGGTCGAGGGTCGGCAGGTCCTGCTCGGCAGCGCCGAGTTCCTCACCACCCAGAACGTCGACCCCTCTGGTCTGACCGCCCAAGCCGACGAGCTGCGCGCCACTGGAGCCACCGCCATCCTCATGGCCGTCGACGGCACCCTCACCGCGGCGCTGGCCATCGCCGATCCGGTCAAGGCCACCACCGCCGAAGCGTTGGCGAGCCTGAAGTCCCAGGGCGTCGAGGTGGTGATGCTCACCGGTGACAACCGGGTCACCGCCCAGGCCGTCGCCGATGCGCTGGGAATCGACCGGATCGAGGCGCAGGTCCTCCCCGACCGGAAGGCCGAGGTCGTCGAGCACCTCAAGGCCGAAGGCAAGATCGTGGCGATGGCCGGCGACGGTGTCAACGACGCGCCCGCGCTCGCCGCCGCCGACGTCGGCATCGCGATGGGCGGCGGGACCGATGTCGCCATCGAGTCCGCCGGCGTCACCCTCCTCGGCGGGGACCTCACAGGCATCGCCCAGGCCCGGCGGCTCTCGACGATGACCATGCGCAACATCCGCCAAAACCTGATGTTCGCGTTCGTCTACAACGCCGCCGGCATCCCGATCGCCGCAGGCGTCCTCTACCCCTTCACCGGGCTCCTGCTCTCCCCCATCATCGCGGCCGCCGCCATGGCTCTCTCATCGGTGAGCGTCATCAGCAACGCCCTACGCCTACGCACCCAAAGCCTTGACTGATCCTGCGCCCGCCACAGCTGGGCCGCCCGTCTTGGTTGTCGAAGACGAACGACCACTCGCCCAACTCGTCGCCGACTATCTGGGCCGAGCCGGGTTCGCGGCGACCCAGGCCCACTCCGGCACCGACGCCGTAGAGCTCACCCGCACGCTCGACCCCGACCTGATCCTGCTCGACCTCGGCCTGCCCGGCCTGGACGGCATCGAAGTCTGCCGCCAGATCCGCGCCATGACCGATGCCTACGTGATCATGCTGACCGCCCGCGACGACGAGGTCGACAAGCTCATCGGGCTCGGGGTCGGCGCCGACGACTACATCACCAAACCGTTCTCGCCCCGCGAGCTCGTCGCCCGGGTACAGGCCGCGCTGCGCCGGCCGCGCGCCAGCACCCTGGTCGCACCCGACGGGGAGCGGCCGGTGGTCTACGACGGTCTGTCGGTGGATCTCCAGGCTCGGGAAGCCAAGGTGTCCGACACCCTTGTGGCCCTGACCCGAACCGAGTTCGACCTGCTTGCCGCCCTCACCAAGGGGCCGCGGCGAGTGTTCAGTCGACGCCAGCTCGTCGACGCAGTGTGGGGCGCGGACTGGGTGGGCGACGAGCACATCGTCGACGTCCACATCGCCCACCTGCGCCGCAAGCTGGGAGACAACCCCACCGAGCCGCGCTGGATCGAGACCGTACGCGGGATCGGCTACCGCCTCACCGCAACCGTCGACCACTGACACACCGCCTACACACAACCCACTGACCCACCTACCCGCTGCCCCTACCGATTGATCGAAATGCAAGGAGAACCCATGAACCGCCGGCCCTCCCCCTGGCGCCCCGCACGAACATGGCTGATCACTGCGGCCTCCTCGGCGGTGTTGCTCGCCGGGGTGCTCGCCGGCTGCGCTCAGCCAGAGGATCAGCCAGCGGACGCAGGCTCACCCGCGGATGCCGCGCCGGCCGACCTGCTGGCCGAGCACGGACTGGACGGCCTCGACGCAAGGCAGCTCATTGATCGGCTCGACCAGCTCCCCCTCCAGGAGCGACCCGCGGCTCTCAACGTCTCGGTGCGGGCCGACGAGGTGGTGCTCAGCGACAGTCACGACCACCAGGCCCAGCTACCTCTTCCCGACGAGTTCGTCTACGTCTCCTTCGCCCCCTACGAGACCCAGACCCACGAGTGCACCTACCACAGCCCCACCGGCTGTAAGGGCGAGCTCCGCAACACCGAGGTGGCCGTCAGCGTCACCGACGATGCATCAGGAGAGACCATCCTCGACGACACCTTCACGACCTTCGACAATGGCTTCGTGGGCCTGTGGCTTCCTCGCGACATCTCGGCCAACGTCGCGGTCGAAGCCAAGGGCAAACGAGCCGCTGCGACGATCTCGACACAGGGCGCTGACGCCCTGACGTGCATCACCACTCTTCGGCTCACCTAGACCGCACGGACAATCCACCCAGGCCCACCCCCAGACCCACGCAGACCCACCCGGCCCACGCAGAGGACCGCGCGCAGAAGGAGGAGTCCGGTGACGAGGGAACGAACTCAAGGGCGCTGGACTGCTCACCACTCGCGGCTCTCCGGCGCACCGCCCGCCGAGGACGCCCACGTCGACACGACGATGCGCAGATTCGCAGGAACGCGTTCAACTGCCCGGCCCAGGCGGCCCAGGCACCCTTTCCATCAGGTCAAGCACTTGAGCCGGGGCCATCTGCGCCGCACCTGGGGTCTGGGCACCAGGCTTGTCCTCGCCCAGAGCATCGTCTTGATCGGCGCCATTCTCACCGCCGGACTCATCGCCGCGGTCGTCGGTCCGCCCCTCTTCCACGAGCACATGCTCAGGGCGGGCCTCAATCCCGGCTCCGCACAGCTGCGGCACGTGGAGGAAGCCCAGCAGATCGCGAACCTAATCTCGCTGGGCATCGCCATCGCCATCGCGGCCATCTTGGCGATAGCGGTCAGCTGGTATCTCACTCGCCGGCTCCAGCGTCCCCTGCACGAGCTCACCCAGGCGGCCGCCGCCGTCTCCTCGGGCGACTACGGGGCGCGGGTGCCACCCAACCGCGCCACACCGGAGTTCGACCGCCTCGCAGATGCCTTCAACTCCATGGCCGACCAGCTCGCCAGCACCGAGGACACCCGTCGACGGCTGCTGTCAGACCTGGCCCACGAACTCCGCACGCCAGTGGCGACGCTGGCCGCCTACCTCGAAGGCATCGAGGACGGAGTCACTCCCTGGAACACGGCCAGCCAGCGCACCCTAAGCCCGGATCCACCGATGGACCGGGCCGGGATGGGTTGATCGTCGGCGCCGCGGAGTGAGGATGCCGGGGCGCGAGG
>NZ_JBDYKJ010000090.1:0-18369 GCF_040012395.1 Nocardioides sp. 31GB23
CCCGGGCCTGGGTGCCGAAGTCGATGGCGGCGTAGACGAGGTAGCCCCAGGCGATCACGGCCGCGGTGACGGCGAGTGCCAGGCCGAGGAGTCGCGGCTGGAAGGTGCGGGGCGCCCGCTCCGCACGCCGGGATCCGGCCCGCTTGCCGGGGGTGCCGGTGGGGGCCTGCTCCGGTTGCTCTCCCACCTCCACGTCCACACGCTCATTGTGTCGGACGCGACCCAGCCGCCGCGAGCGGCTCGCGGGTCTCGTCGTGGCGGCGTCGGGCGCGTCGTGGGCCGGTCCGGACCACCGGGTCGAAGCGTCGGCACCGCGCTGACCTGCGGCTTTGTGGATGTACGGATCCGGGTCACATCGAAATCGCCGGACGGCTTGCGCGGCTCGTGGTCGCGGGCGTACGGTTCCACTACATCTAGTAGTTACACCGATGTAGTTATCCACATCTAGTTCACAGTCGGATGCGGGATGCTGCACAGATGAGCGGTTGTTCTCCACAGGAACGGCCTCGATATCCACACCCAACCGGCCCCCGACGGGGGTTGTCCAGCGCGCCCGAGAGGAGGACCCGATGCACTGCCCCTACTGCCGTGCCACCGACACCCGGGTCCTCGACTCGCGGGTCTCCGAGGACGGCGGCTCGATCCGCCGCCGGCGTACCTGCTCGTCGTGCTCGAAGCGGTTCACCACCGTCGAGCAGATGCAGCTGATCGTCGTGAAGCGCTCGGGGGCCAGCGAGCCCTTCGTGCGCGAGAAGGCCGTGGCCGGCGTGCGCAAGGCGTGCAAGGGCCGACCGGTCACCGAGGACCAGCTGGCCTGCCTGGGCCAGGTCGTCGAGGACACCCTGCGCGGGGCCGGCGCCGCCGAGGTGGCGGCCCACGAGGTCGGCCTGGCCATCCTCGGGCCGCTGCGCGAGCTCGACGAGGTCGCCTACCTGCGCTTCGCCAGCGTCTACCGCCAGTTCGCCTCCGCGGCGGACTTCGAGGACGAGATCGCCATGCTCCGTGCCGAGCGGCTCACGCTCGACACCGAGCCCCAGCCCACGGGCTGACACACAGACCGCCCGGCAGGTAGTGGGGAAGCTGCCTGCCGGGCGCACCACCTCTTCCCGCACCGCATCAGTCGATGTCGGTGGTCGAAGCGACCATGGACACCGCCAGCACGACCCAGCAGCAGACCCGCAGCAACCCGCAGCACAGCCACAGACGAGCACCCCTTAGACCGGGACACAGAGGAGCACGGCATGACCGAGACGGTGAGCGGCGCAGGCGCCGACGCAGCGACCAAGGGCCAGGGCAAGGGCCTGACGATGGAGCGCGTCTTCAGCACCGAGGGGGTGCACCCCTACGACGAGCTGACCTGGGAGAGCCGCGACGTCGTCCAGACCAACTGGAAGACCGGCGCCACCGTCTTCGAGCAGCGCGGCGTGGAGTTCCCCGCCACCTGGTCGGTCAACGCCTCGACGATCGTCACCACCAAGTACTTCCGCGGCGCGGTCGGCACCGACGCCCGCGAGCGCAGCCTCAAGCAGCTCATCGACCGCGTGGTCACCCAGTACGTCAAGGGCGGCGTCGACCACGGCTACTTCGCGACCAAGGCCGACGCCGAGGTCTTCGAGCACGAGCTGACCTGGCTGCTGGTCAACCAGTACTTCTCCTTCAACTCCCCGGTCTGGTTCAACGTCGGCACGCCCTCGCCGCAGCAGGTCTCGGCCTGCTTCATCCTCTCGGTCGACGACTCCATGGACTCGATCCTCAACTGGTACAAGGAGGAGGGGTTCATCTTCAAGGGCGGCTCCGGCGCCGGCCTGAACCTCTCGCGCATCCGCTCGTCGAAGGAGCTGCTCTCCTCGGGCGGCACCGCCTCGGGCCCGGTCTCCTTCATGCGCGGCGCCGACGCCTCGGCCGGCACCATCAAGTCGGGCGGCGCGACGCGTCGTGCGGCCAAGATGGTCGTGCTCGACGTCGACCACCCCGACATCGAGGAGTTCGTCGCCACCAAGGCGCGCGAGGAGCACAAGATCCGCGCGCTGCGCGACGCCGGCTTCGACATGGACCTGGGCGGCGAGGACATCACCTCGGTGCAGTACCAGAACGCCAACAACTCGGTGCGCGTCTCCGACGAGTTCATGCGTGCGGTCGAGGAGGGCACCGAGTTCGGCCTGCGCTCGCGCGGCACCGGCGAGGTCATCGAGACCGTCGACGCCCGCGACCTGTTCCGCAAGATCTCCACCGCCGCGTGGGAGTGCGCCGACCCGGGCCTGCAGTACGACGACACCATCAACGACTGGCACACCAACCCCGAGACGGGGCGCATCACCGCGTCGAACCCGTGCTCGGAGTACATGAGCCTCGACAACTCCTCGTGCAACCTGGCGAGCCTCAACCTGCTGAAGTTCCTCAAGGACGACGACACCTTCGACGCCGAGCTGTTCGCGAAGGCCGTCGAGGTGATCATCACCGCGATGGACATCTCCATCTGCTTCGCCGACTTCCCGACCGAGCCGATCGGCCAGACCACCCGCGACTACCGCCAGCTGGGCATCGGCTACGCCAACCTCGGCGCGCTGCTGATGGCGATGGGCCTGGGCTACGACTCCGACGGCGGCCGCTCGATGGCGGCGACTATCACCTCGCTGATGACCGGTGTCTCCTACAAGCGCTCGGCGCAGCTGGCCGGCGTGGTGGGCCCCTACACCGGCTACGCCCGCAACGCCGACGCCCACAAGCGTGTGATGCGCAAGCACCAGGCCGCCAACGACACCGTGCGTACCCTGCACATCGCCGACTCGCAGGTGCACAAGCTGGCCACCGCCGCGTGGGCCGACGTGCAGAAGCTCGGCGAGACCAACGGCTTCCGCAACGCCCAGGCCTCGGTCCTCGCGCCCACCGGCACCATCGGCTTCATGATGGACTGCGACACCACCGGCATCGAGCCCGACTTCTCGCTGGTGAAGTTCAAGAAGCTCGTCGGCGGCGGCTCGATGCAGATCGTCAACCAGACGATCCCGCGGGCGCTGAAGAAGATGGGCTACCAGCCCGAGTCGATCGAGGCGATCGTCGCCCACATCGCCGAGCACGGCCACGTGATCGATGCCCCCGGCCTCAAGCAGGAGCACTACGAGGTCTTCGACACCGCGATGGGTGCCCGCGCGTTGGCCCCGATGGGCCACGTGCGGATGATGGCGGCCTGCCAGCCGTTCCTGAGCGGTGCGATCTCCAAGACCTGCAACCTCCCTGAGGACGCCACGGTCGAAGAGGTCGAGGACATCTACTTCCAGTCCTGGAAGCTTGGTCTCAAAGCGACCGCCATTTATAGAGACAACTGCAAGGTCGGTCAGCCGATGTCGACCGGCAAGGGCGAGAACAAGGGCACGGACTCCAACAAGGCGGCGGACTCCGCGGTGGAGACCAAGGTCGTGGAGAAGGTCGTCTACGCCCCGACCCGCAAGCGCCTGCCGAAGTCGCGGGTCTCGCGCACCACGTCGTTCACCGTCGGCGGCGCCGAGGGCTACATGACCTCGGGTGCCCACGAGGACGGCGAGCTCGGCGAGATCTTCCTCAAGCTCGGCAAGCAGGGCTCCACCCTGGCCGGCGTGATGGACGCCTTCTCGATCGCGGTCAGCATCGGCCTGCAGTACGGCGTCCCGCTGGAGACCTACGTCTCGAAGTTCACCAACCTGCGCTTCGAGCCCGCCGGTCTCACCGACGACGCCGATGTGCGGATGGCGCAGTCGATCATGGACTACATCTTCCGCCGCCTGGCTCTCGACTACCTGCCCTTCGAGGAGCGCGAGGCCCTGTCGATCTACTCGGCCGACGAGCGCCAGCGCTACCTCGAGACCGGCTCCTACGAGCCCGTCGAGGAGACCGGCGGCGCCGCCGAGCTGGTCACCCCGCCGGCCCACGAGGCCGACGGCGAGACGGTGGTTGAGGAGGGCCGCCAGGCCCGTCTCGAAACCACTCACGACACCGACGGCAGCAACCAGCGCGAGGTCCCGGCCCAGCGCGACACCTCCGGTGCCCACACCTCGGCCGAGCTGATGGAGAAGATCACCGGCACCGCCGTCGACTCCCCGCTCTGCTTCACCTGCGGCACCAAGATGCGCCCCGCCGGCTCCTGCTACGTCTGTGAGGGCTGCGGAAGCACCTCCGGCTGCAGCTGATCCGACGCCGTACGACGGCCCCGACACCTGAAGGTGTCGGGGCCGTTTGCGTTTCCCGCGCTTGTCGGTGCTTGCGGGTAGAACGGTCTTGTCAGCGGAAGCTCAAGGGTCGGGGTGGGAGTCGGCGAGATGGGGCACCCCTGTGATATTGCTCTGGTAGTTCGTGGCCGCAGCAGGAGGGTGCTGCCGGAGAGCCAGTTTGTCTTTGCGTCAGCGGCCGGGTTGGCTGTGCCGGCCGCCACCCGCGCATCGGCCCTTCGACCCGGCGACTTCGTTGGCATCTCGTATGGCCATGAGTGGCCGTCCGCTCCTGCCGCCCTTCCGCTGCCGGACGCATCCCCTCGGACAGGGTCCGAGAAGGCGATCCGGGTGCCTAGGAAAATGACCGATGATCTGGCGTTCCTGCTCGGTGCCTACCTTTCGGAAGGGCACACGACTCGGAGCAACTGGTCCGTGATCCTGACTAACTCGGTCGAAGAGGTGCTGGTGAGGGCTCAGAAGGCCTGGCTGTCGACCTTCGGATTGCACGCGCGGCTCACACAGCAGCACGACCGGTGCCCCGGACTCGTCGTGTCCAGCCGGCGGCTCGTGCTCTTCCTTGATTCACTCGGGTGCGGCAGTCGTGCCCGCAACAAGGCGGTCCCTGAGCTAATCCTGCAGGGGACGCGTAGGCACGCCCTTCTCTTCCTACAGGGAGCTGCCCTGGACGCCTACACGACTCACGCATATGCAGGGAAGTGGGCCATCTGCCTAGAGAGTCAGGAAGCCATTGACGGATTGCAGAGCCTGGTGACCCGCCTCGGCATTGTCAATGCCCAGATCCCCAAGTTCAGCAAGCAGACGACCAAGACCTACTACGAGCTCTATGCGCCAGGGGCCTGGGGTCAGGACCTATCCGCCCTGGCTCCGTTTCTCGAGCCCGAGAAGGCAGCCCGGGCGGCCGCCTACCGCAGGGTCAACTACCGGACCAAGCACAGCGACGTCATCCCCGGCGTTCACGGGCCCTCCTTGTATCGACTGCTGCCGGCAGGGACGCCTGGTCGATCGGGTCGAGGTTCCGGACGCCAGCGGTTCCGGCATTTGACGGACCCGCGGACCGCCCGAGTGACTCGGGCAAGCGTTATCGCCGTGCGTGACGCGGGAGCCACATTGCCCATCTGGCTGTCGACGGTCCTCGAGCAACAGATCCGGTTCGCGCCCCTGATCCGTGTGACGCCAGACGGCCACCAGCACCGGTCGTCCGCGAGGAACGAATAGAAGCAGGCAAAGGTAAAGGTCTCGGTTTCGATGACCGAAGACCTCACCGTGAGTTCGAGGGAAAATGGTCGCGCCGCTGGGGAGTCCGCACGTGATGCGGCGAAGCGTCAGCGCGACAAGGCAGAGCGGCTGCTTCGTGCGGCCGAGCTATACGAGCGTGGTGCCGACGGTGAAGAAGCGACGGCGCGAGCCCTCGACGCTCTCCCGAAAGACCAGTGGACCGTCTTTCACGACGTGCGTTGGCCGGGGCGGAAGTTCGCCAACGTAGACCACGTCGTGGTCGGGCCCGGCGGGGTCTTCGTCATCGACTCCAAGAACTGGTCTGGGCGGGTGGAGGTCCGGAACACGGTTCTCCGGCAGAACGGCTACCAGCGCGAGACGACGGTGGCGTCGGCAGCGGAGGCTGCGATCGCAGTCTCGCTGGTCATTCCGGACCTCTCGCAACATCTCGCGGTCCCAGTTCTGTGTTTCGTCCGAGACGATCCCCTACACGGCTGGGCTCGCGACGTCATGATCTGCTCGACGAGCAATGTCGCGGCCATGCTGACGTCGCGCCCCCTCGTGCTTGATCATATGGCGCGAGAGCGCATCTGCTTGGGGCTTGATCTGTCGCTGTCCGCGGCGCGTGGCCATGCCGCTGCGCCGAAGCGACGCTCGGTGACAGTCACTGGTGGAGGAGCAGCCACCCCGCGTAGGCCTGCGCTGCCCCCGCCTCACCGTGGGTCTCGTTCGACGAGAAGGAACAGATCGAGCAGATCGTCGGCCTGGGGGAAGCCGCTCGTGGGCGGCGTGCTTCTCCTTGCTCTCATGGCCGCTCCCCAGGCCGTGAGCAGCAGCGCTCATTTTTTCGCCCAGGTCTTCGTGGGACTCATCGCGCCACCTGAGGTCCCTGTGCCGCATGACACCGATCAGCAACCGAAGAAGCCCGAACGCACGACGCCAGAGAAGGGACAACCTCAGCAGTAGCGTGTGACCCGCCGAGCGTACGGGCGGCACCTCCGCCTCACTGGGCCGCCACCGTCGCGGAGGCCAGGAACTCGGCCGGCATGGGGTGACGGAGCGACCACGTGATCGCGATCGGACGGTCACCGGTGTGGCCGACGTACGCCACGGGGCCCAGGAAGAGATAGGGCGAGGTGCCGAACTCGTCCTTCTGCTCGTGCCGGACGAAGAGCAGCACTGTGCTGCTGCCCGTCAGGTAACGCTGGCCGGTGGGGGAGGCGATTGACGTGGTCGACTGCGACTCCCAGTGGAAGGTCTGCGCGTCGATCGGGTAGTCGCGATACATCGTGGTGGGCGAGAAGTCCGACTCCGACTTCTTCAGTGTCACGAACAGGATGTCGACGTTGAGGTCGGGGGAGTAGGCGACCCCCTGCATGACACTGGTCGGCTTGCGACTCAAGGACGCGTAGTCCAGCCCGGCCAGGATCTCCTCGCGCTGGTAGCGGCCATGGACACGCAGCGGCACCTGACCCAACTCACCTCCGAGCGCCAAGGTCTGGTGGCGGGCCGCGTCGAAGGATAGGTCCACGATGGTGCTCGCCTCACCGACCACGTGGGTGAGAGCTCGCGCCTGCCGCAGGCCCTCGTCGTACGACGCCGGAGCCCCGCTGGGGTAGAGCGTGAAGAAGAGCATTCGCGCCAGCCGCTGCTCGCCCGGTGACAGGTCGTCCACGTCACCCCCACCGCCAGCCAGCAGCCGCCGGTAGGCGGCCGCGCGGATCGGGTCGTCGACATGAGCGAGCGCCCGCATCCGTTTCAACAGCTCGTTCTCGCCCGGCTCGGACTGGTCAGAGATGACGTGAGCATCGCGCTGCAGGGCGGTCCAGGACTTGGCCCCGGCCTTGAGCACATCGGAGAGCTCGACGCCGGACTCGTCGAGGAAGGTGCCGAGGTCGTGCTCGGGGTGTCGGCGCAGCTCGGCCACCATGTCCCGCCAGCGGTTGGCGACCTGGCCGCGGATGTTGTCGAGCACGATCTGTTGAGCTTGGCGATCCATGACGATCTGACACCCCGATGGCAGCAGGGGGAAGCCGCGCTCGACCTCGCGCTCGAGGCCCCTTCTCGTCTGCCCTGTCAACGCGCGCAGCTTGAGGTCGAAGCGGAACTCCTGGCGGTGATAGCCGACGAAGTCGAGGACAGTCAGCACGGCCTTGTCCTGCGTGCGACGCAGCCCCCGGCCCAACTGCTGCAGGAAGATCGTGGCGCTCTCGGTGGGACGGAGAAAGAGCACAGTGTCGACGTCGGGGATGTCGACACCTTCGTTGAAGACATCGACGGTGAACACCGCTTGGAGTCGGCCCTCGCGAAGATCCAGCAGGGTCCGCTCCCGCTCGGCTTGAGGAGTTGCGCCGCTCACCGTTGCGGAGCGAACTCCGGCCTCGTTGAAGACCGTCGTCATGTACTCCGCGTGTGCCACGCTGACGCAGAAGCCCAGGGCTCGCATGGCGTCCGGGTTGGAGACCTTGTCTCTCAGTTGCCGCAGGACGAGCGCCGCCCGCGCGGCGTTGCCGGTGTAGACGTTCGCCAGCTCAGCGTCGTCGTACCGGCCTTGCTTCCAGCCCACCCGCCGAAGGTCGGTGCCGTCGGCCACGGCGAAGTAGTGGAACGGGCACAGCAAGTCGGCGCCCAGCGCATCCCACAGGCGCAGCTCGGCTGCGATCCGACCGTCGAAGAACGTTCGTACGTCGACCCCGTCGGCTCGCTCGGGTGTCGCCGTCAGTCCGAGCAGCTCACGCGGAGCGAGGTGCTCGATGAGGCGTCGATAGCTGGCGGCCTCGGCGTGGTGAAACTCGTCGATGACCACGATCTCGAAGGCATCGCTGGGGATGGTGGCCACGCCGTGGGAGGAGAGCGACTGGATGCTGGCGAAGACGTGCCGCCCGCGTTCGGGTCGGATGCCGCCGACGTACAACTCGCCGAAGGTGGGGTCGGTCAACACTTCGCGATAGGTCCGTAGCGCCTGCTCGAGAATCTCGCGGCGGTGCGCGACGAAGAGCAGTGGCGGTTTCTCGCCGCCCTGGCAGAGCCGCCGGTAGTCAAGGGCAGCGATCACCGTCTTGCCCGTGCCGGTGGCGGCAACCACCAGGTTGTGGTGCCGGTCGTGCACCTCTCGTTCGGCGTGAACCGCATCGAGCATCTGCTGCTGGTAGGCGAACGGCCGCACCTCGAGGCCGGACAGACTGATCGTCACCCGACTGTGCTCTGTGCGGCCAGACGCCTCGTTGAGGGCATCGTCGAGCCGGTCGGCATCGCGAGCGGGGTCATAGACCTCGAAGCTGGGGTCGTTCCAGTAGGTGTCGAACGTGGCTCGGAACTTGTCGAGCAGTGCCCCCGTCCCAGTGGCCGAGAGCCGCACGTTCCATTCCACGCCGTCGAGCAGTGCCGCACGCGACAGGTTCGAGGAGCCCACGTACGCCGTGTCGAAACCGGTTACTCGGCGGAACATCCACGCCTTCGCGTGCAGTCGCGTGCGAGCAGCGTCGTACTGGATGCGGACCTCTGCGCCGAAGTCGTTGACCAGCCGGTCGAGGGCTCGCCGCTCGGTCGCCCCCATGTACGTCGTGGTCAGAACCCGCAGTGGTGCCTCGCGATCGTGCAGGCGCGAGAGCTCGGTCTCAAGCAGTCTGAGCCCATGCCACTTCACGAAGGCGCAGAGCAGATCGACCTCGTTGCTGGTGTCGATCTCGGCGCGCAACTCGGAGCCCAGGTTGGGCTCGCCCCGGGTGTTCGTGAGCAATGCCGGCTCGGCCAAAGGTGTGCTGGGCCGGGCATCTGACAGCCCAGTTGCGCCTAGCGGGCCCGGTCGGCTGATGCGTCTGAGCTGTCGGGCGGGGGCGGATACCTCTGCTTCCTGCGCCTGAAGCACCGCCAACAGATCGTTCACCATCGCTACCCGACGAGCCTTGTCCGAGGTGGCCGACAGAGCCCGGCGGGCCGCGTCGTAGACGTGCCGGGCGAGGACGTGTGGCTGATGCGCGGCATCGACTGGCTCGACGGTGGCCGCGTTGCCCAGTGGCATCAACGATTGCTCGAGCTCACTGCTGAGAATTGCTTCGTACAGGCCGTCGGGCAAGGGGTGACTGTTCATCAGGGACAGCTTCCCTGAAGTAAAGCCCTACTGTCCGCCGATCCGCGGGCTGGCTCAAGGCATAGTCCCTACGAGTCATCGGGCATGGCTGGCTGCGCACGGGGTGCGTCGTCCTCAGTGACGACCAGGAGTACGCCGCCTCTCGGCCGCCTCTCGACGACCTGGCAGCCCGCGCGCTGACCTCAGCCGCCGCGCGTCACCGGCTCCCCGCAGGTCGGGTAGAGCACCTGCTCGGGCGGCTCCCCGGGCCGGGTCCGGCCTCGCTGTCCGCAGAAGTCACACACCCAGGTCTCCATCCGATCAGCGTCTCCGACGCCGCGGACAGCCCCGCGGGCGCCTCGACGTGACCGGCGAGCGGGCGCGACGCGCCGGGCGCGCTCAAGCAATGCAGTAATCTCTATAAAGTTAGGTTACTTTGGCTACTCACTCATCTTGAAGTACTGAGGAGCACGCTCATGTGGTTGGTCGCAGCCTTCGCCCTCGCCGGCGGTTTGGCCCAGCTCGTCGACGGGACGCTGGGGATGGGCTTCGGGGTCACCTCGGCCACCGTGCTCCTGGCGCTCGGTGTCGCCCCCGCTACTGCCAGCGCGGCGACGCACGCCGCCAAGCTGCCCACGACGCTGATCTCGGGGCTGTCGCACTGGCGCGTCGGCAACGTCGACAAGGCGGTGCTGGTGCGGGTGGCGATCCCCGGCGCGATCGGTGGCTTCCTCGGTGCCGTGGTGCTGACCTCGATCAGCCTGGCCGCCGCCAAGAGCGGGATGGCGGCGCTGCTGCTGTTCTTCGGCGCGGTGATCCTGCTGCGCTTCGGCTTCGGCCTGCGCATCATGCCGACCCCCAAGGCGGGTCACACCGCGCGCTGGCTCGCCCCGATCGGGCTGCTCGGCGGCTTCGTCGACGCCACCGGCGGTGGCGGCTGGGGGCCGGTCGTCACGCCCAGCCTGATGACCGTCACCAGCTACGAGCCCCGCAAGGTCGTCGGCACCACCAACGCCGCCGAGTTCGCCGTGGCGGTCTCGGTCTCGCTCGGCTTCATCACCGGCGCCGCCCACCAGGACATCCCGTGGCTGCCGGTGCTCGGTCTGGTCCTCGGCGGCGTCATCGTGGCACCCATCGCCGCCCGCCTGGCCGGCCGGTTGCCGCACGCCCCGATGGGTGTGATGGTCGGCGGGCTGATCATCCTGGTCAACAGCGTCGTCGTCCTCGCGGCCGTCGCCGACCTCCCGCTGGCGCTCGACCTGAGCCTGATGGTGGGCTGGCTGCTCCTCGTGGCACGCCTCGCCCGTACGGCGTGGCACAAGGAGCGCGCCGAGCGTCTCGCCGCCTCGACCCCGGTGGCCGAGCCCGCGCTGGTCTGAGGCCCCTGTCGGGCCTCGTCCACAGGCCCGTGGTCGCCGGTGAGCAGGTGTCGGCGCCGGCCTCTAGCGTGCTGAGCAGGAGGCCGACATGAAGGTACTGGTGGCAACGAGCAGGACACAGGGCGACGTCGAGGGGGACTACAGCTTCTGCGTCCCCGGAGAGCTGCTCTGGATCACCATGGTCTGCGACACGGACCGGTTGTATCCGGAGAGGGGGTGCGGCTGCGGGCGCGGCTTCGGTGGGCTGACCAGCCATCGCGCGACGACGACCGCGGAGGTGGCAGACCTGGACATCACCGAGGCCCAGCTGCGCCTCGCAGTGACCACCAGCCTCACCGACCAGGGGTGGCTCGTCCCGGAGACGGCGGAACTGCACCACGAGCTCGTGGCCGAGACCGTCGACCTGATCCACGAGATCGCCGAGCCTCTGCCTGCAGGCACGATCGTGCGTCGGCGGATCGACGACTTCCACGCCTTCCAGCCACCCGCGCCCCGATGAGCACGACCCGCCCGCGACGCCCCGGGTTCGCTCGGGCCACGCAGGTTTGGGCAGACTGACGCGGTGCGCACCCCCGCCGCCGTCGAGGCCTTCGCGCCCTGGCTGAGCGCCGAGGGGCTGGCCTCCGTCTACGACCCGGCAGCCGTCGGGCGGGCGCGCGCCTACGCCTCGGACGGGTCGGTGCTGCGGCTCGACGTCGACGTGGTCGACAGCGAGTTCCTCGCAGTCGATGGTGAGGTCGCCGGAAACGGCCCTCGGCCCTACCGCACGTCGGTGACCATCGAGCTCGACCGCGGTCGAGCCGTCGTCACGGCGGACTGCTCGTGCCCGGTCGGCTGGGAGTGCAAGCACGGCGCGGCGCTGCTGCTCTGCCTGGGCCGGTCGCTGACGACCGACCACCCCGACCCCGGCACTCCCGCCGACGACGGCTTCGCCGACTGGGCCGGCGCGCTCGACACGGCGCTGCGCGACCTGGAGGCATCCCGGGGCGGGGAGGCCGGGCAGGACGCCCTCGCGCTCCTGCTCGACCTGCACCTGCCGCGCCACGGTGGCTTCACCGGCCTGGCCCCGCCGGTGGTCCGGATGCGCCCGGTACGCCGCGGCGCGAGCGGGCGGTGGGTCCGCGGCGGCGCGGCCTGGAAGGACTTCACCCCCCACGGCGGCCACCTCGGGCGCACCCGTCACGATCCCGCCCACGTCGCCTCCGTGTGCCGGCTGCGCGCCCAGATGGGGATGGCGGCGTACTGGAACATCACCGACCTGCCGCCGCTCTCCGACTTCGGACCCCAGCTGTGGCACCGCCTGCGCCAGGCGCGCGACGCCGGCGTGGCGCTGCTGCCCGGCTCGGGCCTGGCCGACGTGCAGCTGGTCGACGAGCCCGTCGAGGTCGTCGCCGACGTGCTGCACGACGAGGCGGGGCCCGGCGCCGCCAGTCTCCGCTTCGGGGTCCGGTACGCCGACCGGTGGTGGCCGGCCGACCAGCTGCTGCTGGTCGGGGACGAGGCCCACGGCGTGGTGCTGCTCGACCGGGTGCCCACCGCCACCACCCGCGACACCACCGCACTGCTGGCACCCCTCGCGGCGCCGATCCCTCCCGCGCTGGCCAGGCTGGTCAACGCCGGCGACACCGCCGTCCCGCCCGAGCACCTCGACGCCTTCGTCACCACCCGCCTGCCTCGGCTCACGCGGTACCTGCCGGTCACCTCGAGCGACGACTCGATCACCGTCCCGGCCCCACCGGCTCCGCGCCTGGTCCTCCTCGTCGAGTGGGACCGCACCCCGGCGGCCGCGCTGCGCTGGCAGTGGCGCTACCGGGTCGGCGACACCGACCTGGCGTGCGCCGCCGGCTCCGCCGACCGCCTCGACGGCGTCCGCGACCGCCCCGCCGAGCGGGCCGAGCTCGCCCGCCTGACCTCCGACGGCGTCCTGGACGCCGACGCGCCGGCGGCCGACCGCGACGTACCGACCAGCGGCGTGCTCGAGCTCGCCGACGAGCTGGCGCGCCTGCGGGAGGCCGGGCTCGAGGTGGAGGAGGTCGAGCGTCCCGACTTCCGTCCGGCCACCGGCCCGGTCGAGATCACGCTCGGTCCCGCGTCCGCCGACGCCCCGGCCGAGGCCGACGACGCGGCGGACGCCGACGGAGCCACCGACTGGCTCGACCTGAGCGTCAGCGTCAGCGTCGACGGCGAGCAGATCCCGCTGTCCTCGGTGCTGGAGGCGCTCACGCTCGGCGAGGAGCGCATCGTGCTGCCCAGCGGGCTGCACGTCGACGCCACTGCTCCCGAGCTCGAGAGCCTGCGCAGCCTGGTCGCGGCCGCCGCCGAGGTGCGCGAGCCCACGCGCGACGACCGGATCGGCCTGGGCGGCCACGACCTGGGGCTGTGGGCGGCGGTCGGCGACCTGGCCGAGACCGACACGCTGCCCGCCCACGCCCAGGAGTGGGTGCGCCGCGCCCACGCGCTGCGCGACCTGACCGACCTGCCCAGCCCCGAGCCCGAGGGCGTGGTCTCCACGCTGCGGCACTACCAGCACGACGGGTTCCGGTGGCTGGCCTTCCTGCAGGACCACGGCCTCGGCGGCATCCTGGCCGACGACATGGGCCTCGGCAAGACCCTCCAGGTGCTCGCGGCCGTTGCCCGCGCCCGCGCCGGCGGCGCCGCGCCGTTCCTGGTCGTGGCGCCCACCAGCGTCGTGGCCAACTGGGCGCTCGAGGCCGCGCAGCACACCCCGGGACTGGTGGTGCGCACCGTCACCGCCTCGGCCCGCAAGCTCGGCACCCCGGTGGCCGAGGTCGCCGACGGCGCCGACGTCGTGGTGACGACGTACACGCTGCTGCGCCTCGACATCGAGGAGTACGCCGCCCTGCCCTGGGGCGGGCTCGTCCTCGACGAGGCCCAGCACGTGAAGAACCACCTCGCCAAGACCCACCAGGCCGCCCGCCGCATCGACGCGCCGTTCCGGCTCGCGGTCACCGGCACGCCGTTCGAGAACCGGCTGATGGAGCTGTGGTCGCTGCTGGCCCTCGTGGCGCCGGGTCTCTACCCGACGGCCAAGGGCTTCGTCGACCACGTGGTGCGACCGGTCGAGAAGGAGGGGGACGGCGCCGCGCTGGCCCGCTTCCAGCAGCGGCTGCGCCCCTTCCTGCTGCGCCGCACCAAGGAGCTGGTCGCCGCCGACCTGCCGCCCAAGCAGGAGCAGCTGCTGCAGGTCGACCTCGGCGCCCGGCACCGCAGGATCTACGACACCCACCTGGCCCGCGAGCGGCAGAAGATCCTCGGGCTCGTGGACGACTTCGACCGCAACCGGGTCGCGATCCTCAGCGCCCTCACCCGGCTGCGCCAGCTCAGCCTCGACCCGGCGCTGGTCGAGGCCGAGCACGAGACCGTCGGCTCGGCGAAGGTCGACGTGCTGGTCGACCACCTCCTCGAGCTGGCCGCCGAGGGCCACCGCGCCCTCGTCTTCAGCCAGTTCACCGGCTTCCTGCGCCGCGTGCGCGCCCGGCTCGACGCCGAGGGCGTGAGCCACCACTACCTCGACGGGCGCACCCGCAAGCGTGCCGAGGTGGTCGAGGGGTTCCGCGAGGGTGACAGCACGGCGTTCCTGATCAGCCTCAAGGCCGGCGGGGTCGGGCTCACGCTCACCGAGGCCGACTACGTCTTCGTGCTCGACCCCTGGTGGAACCCGGCCGTCGAGGCGCAGGCCGTCGACCGGGTCCACCGGATCGGCCAGACCCGACCGGTGATGGTCTACCGGCTGGTCTCGCGGGACACGATCGAGGAGAAGGTGGTGGCGCTGAAGGAGCGCAAGGCCGCGCTGTTCTCCCAGGTCGTCGACGGTGACGGGGCGCTGGGCAGCGTCGTCGACGCCGCCGACGTGCGCGCGCTCTTCGACTGAGACGACCGAGGTTGTCCACAGATCGCGGATCGGTGGTGTCGCCGGCCCGCGATCGCGGGGAGCCTGGGGACATGACCCAGACCCGGCCCACCCTGCCGCCCGTCGTGTACGCACCGACGCGCGAGCACGCCGACGCCACCCAGCGCCTGGCCATGCACCGCACCCACGACGAGCGGGTCGCCCTGTTCGTCTACTCCGCCCTCGACCGGCTCGCCGACTTCTACAGCCCCGACTCGCCCTGGGTGCTGCTCTCGGTGGCAGACCTGCAGGCCGCCCACGAGCAGGCGCCCTACGACCTGCTCTACCTCGACAAGCGCCCCAGCCCGGGCGCGGTGCCGGCGGGCCGGCGATGAGCGTCGAGCTGCGGTGGGCCACCGCCGAGGCCATCACCAGCGACCTCGAGCAGGCACGCGAGGCGATCGAGCAGTGCGGGCGTCGCGCACCCCGCAGCGTCGACGCCGGAGAGCTGACGCCCCTGGTGGCCGAGATGCTCGCGCTGGTGGCGTCGGCCGCCGCCGAGCTCAGCGCCGGGCTCCTGGGCGCCACCGACAACGTGCGCTGCGCCGTCCGGGGGCTGCAGTCGGCCGACAGCGCCACCCAGGAGGCCTTCACGAGCGGGCAGTGGTGGTGAGATGAGCGTCGACACCGAGCTCAAGGGCTCGCCCGACTCCATCGCCGCGGCCGCCCGCTGGCTCGAGGGCTCCCTGGTCGCCGCGGTCGGCGACGGCGGCGAGCGCGTGCTCGCCGCGCGCCGGGCCGCCTCGGCCGACTGGCAGGGCGCCACCGCCACCGGGTTCGTCTCGCGCATGGGCGTGGCCGTCGAGAAGATCGACCTCGTCCACGACAGCGCGTCCTCCGCGGCGCGCGAGCTGGCGGCGTACGCCGCGACGCTGCGGCGGCTGCAGGCGCGGATGGCCGAGATCCGCGCCAGCGCGCGCGCCGCCGGGCTCACCGTGTCGGCGTACGTCGTCGAGCCGCCCGGCGCCGCACCCAGCCACCCGGGCCCGGAGCCGGCCGGGCGGGTGAGCCCCACCCTCGTCGACGCCCGCGCCGCCGCCCTCGACGCGTTCGCCGCACACCAGGCGCGGGTCGAGGCCTACGAGAGGGCCGGGGCGGACGCGGCAGCCGTGCGCGAGGAGTGGCGCGGGGGCGTGCTGGCGCTGGAGGGCGAGTACCGCGGCCTGACCGGGCCGGGGATGGCGCTGACCGCGCTGGACATCGCCGGTGGGCTCGGGTCGAGCGCGGTGACGTTCCACGCCTCCCTCGTGAGAGCGACCGGTACGGAGATCGCTGGCCAGGCCGCGCGCTACCTCGACCTGATCCCGCGCGAGCCCGGCGGGTTCGGCAACCACGACCTCGACCACTGGGACGCGGAGAAGATCAAGGGCGACGACATCGCCAGGCAGGCAGACGAGCTCGACGGCCGTGCCAAGGGGGCGTCGCTCAAGCTCGGCGGCGCGCTCGCGGTGGTCGGGGTCGGCCTCGACCTCGCTGCGGGGGAGAGCCCGACGCAGGCGGTGGTCTCCAACGGCGGTGGGCTGGTGGCTGCAATCACGATCGGCGCGACAGCAGGATCCGTGATCCCCGTGGTCGGCACTGCCGTCGGTGCTGTCGTCGGAGCCTCGGTGGGCATCGTCGTCTCCGGTGCCATCGACTCGTTCTTCGAGGACGGGGTCGACGTCATGAATGCACTCGACGAGGGCTGGGAATCACTCAAGGACACCGGTGGCGCGATCGGTGACGGCGTCGGTGCCGTCGTCGGCGGCATCGGCGGTCTGTTCGACTAAGGGGGCGCCATGCGACGCACGACGGGAAACCTGATGCTGGCCTTGGCAAGCGTGGTGATCGTCCTGATGGGCATCGGGCTGGTCGCCCTGGGAGACCTCGGCCAGGTGCTGGGTGGAGTGCTCTTCGCGCTCTTCGGGCTGGCTGGACTGTCCATGGTGGGAGCCGACCTGTGTCTCCCGCGTCGACGCCCCGTCCTCGAGCTGGGCACAGCGCCGTCCGGGGCAGCGGCGTTGGTCTTCCCCTACTCACGGTTCACGGTGCTCCAGTCGGGCATCGGCACCTCCGTGCTGGTGCTGTGGTGTGCGGTCAGCGCCGGCTTCGCGGCGATCGAGGGGCACCGTGCCGGCGCGCTGGTGCTCGGCCTGGTCGGCCTCGGACTGGCCGTCCCGCTCGTGCCGTTGCTACGGGGCAGGATCGTGGCGGGTGGGCTCTACGTGACCGCGGTGGGTCTCGAGTTCCGTCACGAGGGGGCCGGGTGGTCGGTCCCGTGGGACGGCATCAGGGGCGTCGTGCCCCGCGACCACGTCTACCTCAGCCTGCACAGTGACCCCGATCGCCACGACGCCACCCGCATCATGTGGCGGCGCGGACCCCGAGGTGGTCGCCTGCTCTCGGTCGTGCCCGACCGCTACATCGCCGGCGGACCCGCCGCCATCGCCATGGTCGTCGCTCGTGGCGTCACACAGCCCGAGCAGCGCGACATCTTGGCGCAGGCCCACGTCGTCAGGGAGCTCAACGAGCTGCTCCGCGACCGGGTCTCCACGGTCGTGGGGGACCGTCGCCCGTCCGTCCCTTGAGCCGGCATCGGCCGCTCGGTCGCGTCGCGGCGTGACTGTCGGTGCCCACGCCTACGGTGGGTGGACGAGGTCGGTGGGGGCCGACCGGGTCGAGACACCGGGAGTGACGTGACGATCGAGCGGGAGCACGACGAGGCGTGGCGCGAGCTGCGGTCCCGGCTGGCCGACCACCTGGCCTCCATGGAGCCGGACGATGAGGTCGGGCTCGCCGTCGACGACGGCTCCGGCGAGGTGCCGGCGTACGTCGTCGTGGACGCCGAGGCCGGGGGCCGGCTGCTCCTCGAGGCGGTCGGCGTCGGCGGTCTCGTCGAGCCGTGGGTGCCCGGTGACGAGTACGAGGACGACGACCCCGTCTTCCACGCCGGGCTGGCCCAGCGCGAGTGCGACCTGGCGGCGGCGCTGGTGGTGGGGGCGCTGCGCGACCAGCACGGCTGCCTGCACCCGGCGTTCCTCCTCAGCCGCGAGCTCGACCTCGGCGGGCTGCGCTGGGAGGCGCGGGCCAAGGCGCTGCCGTCCCGGCGCGCGAGGGTGCTGGGCGACGACGCCCCGTTGGCCGTGCTCGTCGAGGACCGCGACCACCTGCAGCGGATGGTCGACGCCACCCTCGCCGAGGTGCTCGACCAGCCGGTCGCCCATGACGAGGACGGCGACGTGCCCGTGCCGGTGGGGGAGAGCGTGGTGTGGGTGCAGGTGCTGCCCGACCGGCCCGCGGTGGCGCTCTTCGCGATCCTCGTCGACGACGTGGCCGACACCGCCGCGGCCGCCCGCGAGGTCTCCGGGCTGCAGGCCCGGCTGCCCTACCTGCAGGTGCGCGCCACCGCCGACAGCATCGTGGTGCGCCACGAGATCTGCGCGGTGCCCTTCGCCCCGCGCCAGCTCGCCGGGGTGCTGGCCAGGCTGTGCTCCGAGATCGACGACATCGCCGGAGAGGTGGCCGAGCGGGTCGGCGGACGCCGGTTCCTCGCCGGGCTCGGCGACGGCGACGAGGACGACGCCGACACCCATCTGCACGAGCCGCTGCCCG
>NZ_JBDYKJ010000091.1:0-17132 GCF_040012395.1 Nocardioides sp. 31GB23
GGCCCGGAGTCCCCGGGCCTGCCGTCCTCTGGCTGGTGCGGCATCAGGCGGAGCTGTCTGCTCCACCGTCGGCGCCGCCGTCCTGGACGCCCGGGGTGCCCTCGGCACCGCCGTCGGCGGGACCCTCGGCCCCACCGTCGGCGCCGCCGTCCTGCACGCCCGGGGTGCCCTCGGCGCCCCCGTCAGCGGGACCCTCGGCCCCACCGTCGGCGCCGCCGTCCTGCACGCCCGGGGTGCCCTCGGCGCCGCCGTCGGCGGGACCCTCGGTCTCGGACTGGCTCATGTCGTCTCCCTTGCACGTCGGGGCCCGTCGGGCCCGGTCGGGCGGCGCCGTGCGACGCCGTCGCCTCGTGTATAGCCAGTTCGCGGGCCCCTGCACACCCCCCGAGGGTGGTGGCGGGCAGCGTCCCCGCACCACCCTGCGCACGACCGCCCAGGCGTGGACCTGGTCGTGGCCCCGTCGGGGTGTGCTCACCCCATCTTGGGGAGACCGGCCCCGGTCACGGGGCCCGGGACGACGTCGGCGGGAGCAGTCGCCACCGCCACAGGTGACCTGCCAGAGCCCTGCCCGAGGCTGGTCTGGACGGCTCGGCCGGCGTCGTGCCCCAAATTGGGGAGCGGGTCCGCGGGCCACCCACGACGCTCCGGGCCCGGTCCTAGGTTCGCGGCATCAGGACAGTCCGGGAGGGACACCTGGTGACGCCCTCGGAGGCTCGCCGGTCAGCGTGAACAGGCCCGACGGTTCCTGCCACAGCACTCGAGGAGGGCCTCCACCATGGCACGTCGACCCATCATCCTGCTTGTCGCCCTCGCGGTGTCGGCGCTCGGGACGGGGATGGTCATCACCTACGTCCAGGGCGTCGAGGCCCGGGCGACCGAGGGCCAGGACCGGGTGACGGTCCTGACCGCCACCGCGACCATCGAGCCGGGAGAGGACGTCGACGACGCGCTCGCGGCGGACAAGCTGGAGAAGCGCGAGGTGGCCCGCGACGACCTGGTCGCCGGCGCCGTGCGCTCCGCCACCTCCATCGCCGGCCTCACGGCCCTGGGCACCGTCTACCCGGGCCAGCAGGTGGTCGCAGAGCAGTTCGGTGACGCCGGGTCGCTGGTGACCCTGGGCATCCCGGACGGCCAGCTCGCCGTCAGCGTCGAGCTCACCGACCCCGCCCGGGTGGCCGGGTTCGTCGAGCCCGGCTCGTGGGTGGCCGTCTTCGCCTCGGGCGACCCGGAGGTCTACCTGCCCGACGGCTCGTCGCGCCCGCTCGCGCCGTACACCCGGATCCTGCTGCCCAAGGTGCAGGTGATCGGGGTCGGCGACACGTCGGTGTCGTCGCGCACCACTCGCGACGCGGGCACGGAGACGACCGAGGAGGTCCCTCGGACGATCCTCACGATCGCGGTCGACCAGGAGGAGGCAGAGCGCGTCCTGTACGCCGCCCGCAACGGCGACCTCGCCTTCGCGCTGCGGACGGACAGGTCACGGGCCTCCCACAACCCGGGCGTCACGGCGACCGACATCATGCCCGAGCTCTTCGGAGGTGTGCGATGACCGTCATCATCGAGGACGACCAGGTCGTCGCCGACCTGATCCGGCAGGCCGTCCCCGGCCCCGCCGCCATCCTGCCCACGACGGCGCAGCTCGCGCAGCACCTGGACCGCGACCCCTCGGAGCACACCGTCGTGCTGGGGCCCTCGGTCGCAGCGCAGAGCGCGGTCGACGTCGCCGAGCAGAACCGGATCCGGCGGCCGGCACTGGGCGTCGTGGTCGTGAGGGCCAGCGTCGACAACGACGTGCTGGCGTGGGCGATGCGCTCCGGGGTGCGCGAGGTCGTGCCCACCGACGACCTGGCCGACCTCGGGCACGCCGTGCGCCGCACCCAGTCGCTGGCCCGGGCCATGGCCGGACCGAGGGGACGTCCTGTCGGAGACGACGTGCCCGGGGCCCTGCTCACGATCTTCTCCACCAAGGGGGGCGTGGGCAAGAGCCTGGTCGCCACCAACCTCGCGGCCGCGCTGGCCGACCTGGGACACCGGGTCTGCATCGTCGACCTCGACATCGAGGGAGGCGACGTCGCCATCATGATGTCGTTGACGCCCGCGCACACCCTGGCGGACCTGGCCCGCATCAAGGGCGACCTGGACGAGAGCGCGGTCGAGTCGCTGCTGACCCCCCACTCGGACCGCCTCTCGGTGCTGGCGTCCCCGGTCCACCTCGGCGCCACGGTGTCGGCGGAGTCGGTGGGCACCGTGCTCGAGATCCTCAAGCGGATGTTCGACGTCGTGGTGGTCGACACCGCCGGCTCCTTCGACGACCACGCGCTCCACGCGCTGGACAAGAGCGACCTGCTCGTCCTCGTGGGCACCCTGGACATCCCCTCCCTCAAGAACCTCAAGCTCGCGGTGGGCACGCTGGACCTGTTGAACGTGCCAAGGGACCTGTGGCGCCTCTGCGTGAACAGAGCGGACCCCAAGGTCGGTCTGACGCTCGACGAGGTGGCCACGACGCTGGGGCTCGCGGCGACCGCCACGCTGCCGGCCAGCCGTCAGGTCCTGACCGCGGTCAATCGTGGCGAGCAGATCGTGCGGGTCGATCCCGGCCACGAGGTCAGCAGGAAGCTGGCGGCCTTCGCGGCGACGCTCGCCCGTGGCGCGGGACTGGCCGACAAGGTGGCGGCGGGCGCGGGGGCGCGCCGCTCGGGGCTTCGCGGCCTGCGGACACGGAAGCTGGTCTGACATGTCGCTCGCAGACCGGCTGGCCTCCGCCCAGCGGGACCGCTCGCGCACCACGCCGTCGACCAGCGCGAGCACGCCCACGTCGGTGGACGGCGTCTCCGCCGCCCCCCGCACCGTGCGCGACCCGTTCGCAGACCTCAAGCGGGTCGTGCACCGCCAGCTCGTCAGCGACCTCGGGCCGCAGCTGTACGACGTGGACATGACCCAGGCAGAGCTCGAGCAGCAGGTGCGTGCAGCGCTGCAGGGAGCCGTGGTCGGGAACGAGCAGCCGATGTCGGGCGCCGACCGCGCCAGGATCGCCCAGGAGATCGCCGACGACATCCTGGGCTACGGCCCCCTCGAGCCGTACCTGCGCGACGACGAGCTCACGGAGGTGATGGTCAACCGTGCCGACGACATCTTCGTCGAGCGTGGTGGTCGGCTGACCCGTGTCGAGGCCGCCTTCCTCGACGAGGCGCACCTACGACGCACGATCGACAAGATCGTGGGCAAGGTCGGTCGTCGGGTCGACGAGACGAGCCCGATGGTGGATGCACGGCTGCCTGACGGCAGCCGTGTCAACGCCGTGATCCCGCCCCTGGCACTGGACGGCTCGATGCTCACGATCCGCAAGTTCTCGGCGGACGCGTTCACCGCCGGCGACCTCGTCGACGCCGGGACCCTCACCCGCCCCGCAGCGGACGTGCTGGCCGCCTGTGTCAGGGGGAAGCTCAACCTCCTGGTGTCGGGCGGGACCGGCGCCGGCAAGACCACCACTCTCAACGTGCTCTCCTCGTTCATCGGCAGCGACGAGAGGATCGTGACGATCGAGGACGCCGCGGAGCTCCGCCTGCACCAGGACCACGTGCTCAGGCTCGAGGCGCGCCCGGCCAACATCGAGGGCAAGGGAGCGGTCACGATCCGCGACCTCGTGCGCAACGCCCTGCGGATGCGGCCGGACCGCATCGTCGTGGGTGAGATCCGGGACGCCGCGGCGCTGGACATGCTCCAGGCGATGAACACCGGTCACGACGGCTCGCTGTCGACGGTGCACGCCAACAGCCCGCGCGACGCGCTCGCCCGGGTGGAGACGATGGTGATGATGGCGGGGATGGATCTCCCGGTCCGTGCCATCCGGGAGCAGACCTCGAGCGCCGTCGACGTGATCGTCCAGCAGGTCCGGCTCAAGGACGGCGGCCGGAGGGTCACCGCGATCACCGAGGTCGTGGGCATGGAGGGTGACATCATCACCCTGCAGGACGTCTTCCTCTTCGACTTCTCCGCGGGTTACGACGAGCACGGCACAGCGTTGGGCCAGCTGCGGCCCACGGGTCTGCGGCCGCGCTTCCTCGAAGGCCTCGGCCGGGCCGGCGTCCACCTCGACCCCGCGGTCTTCACCGGGGGCGGGGAGACACGATGACGACCACGTCGCGCCTGGGGCTCGCGCTCCCGACCGCCCTCCTGGCCTCGCTCCTGCTGGTCGGGGCCGCGCCCGCCGACGCGGGAGCGGGGATCGACATCGACCACGTCACCGGCGCCGAGGACCGGCTCTCCCTCGTGCTCGCGGTCGACCGGCTCCCCGCCGGTCACCGGCCCGTCCCCGGTTCGGTGCAGGTGGTGCTCGACGGAAGGGCTGTGGACAGCACGGTCGAGCCCGTGCTGGCCGGGGTCGTCCCGCGGACCGTCGTGCTCGCCCTCGACACCAGCCGCAGCATGTCGGGCGCCCCATCAGGGAGGCCAAGGCCGCCGCTGAGGCGTTCGTCGCGGCCGCGGCCGACGATGTGCGGATCGGGCTGCTTACCTTCGCGGGCTCCTCCGAGGTGGTCGTCGCCCCGACGACGGACCGGGCGCGGCTGGCCGCGGCGATCGAGGACATCTCGCTCGACCGTGGCACGCGCCTCTACGACGCGCTCCACGCGGCCGTCGACCTGACCGGCGACGCGGGCGCGCGCTCGGTCGTGGTCCTCTCGGACGGCCGTGACCAGGGCGGTGGGCGGTCGGCGGACGACGTGGTCGCAGCCGTCGTCGAGAGGTCCGTCGTGGTCGACGTCGTGGCGCTCGGCCCGGCTGTGCGCAACCCGCGTGAGCTGACCGAGATCGCGTCCGCCAGCGGAGGTGGACTCGCGCGCGTCTCGCGGCCCGCCTCCTTGCGAGCGGTCTTCGAGCGCGGGGCGCGGTCGCTGTCGTCCCAGCTGGTGGTCGAGGCCTCCGTGCCCCACGGCACCGGCGGGGAGGTCTCCGTCGTCGTCTCGCTCGTGGCGGGCGGCGAGACGTACGCGGACGCCACCGCTGTCCGGTTGGCGGCTCCGGCGCCCGACCAGCAGTCCATCCCGACCGCCGCCGTGACGGGTCCTGCGCCCGACCGGACGGTGCTGCTGGGGGGTGCCGCGGCCGTGGGCCTCGGCATCGCCCTGACGCTGGGCCTCGTGCTCAGCAGCCCGGCGGGCACGGGGGCGGACCGCCGGCTGGCGACGTACTTCCGGGAGGGCGCGCCGCCGTCCCGCGTCGCCGGCATCAGGGGCCCGGCCGTCCTGGTCGCCCAGGCGCTGGTGCCCGGTGACCTGGAGGCCAGGATGGCCCGTCGCCTCGCCGGAGCGGGCCTGGCGCTGCGCCCGGCCGAGTGGGTGCTGCTGCGCCTCGGGGTCGTGGGGGGACTCGCGCTGCTCGGGCTCGTGGCGGGCGGCCCGCCCCTGGTCGTGGCGCTGGTCGCGGTGGGACTGGTCGGCCCGGCTCTCTACCTGCGGGTGCGCCACGTACGCCGGCTGCGAGCCTTCGGGTCGCAGCTGCCCGACACGCTCACCATGATCGCCAACAGCCTCTCGGCCGGGCTCTCGGTGGCCCAGGCGATCGACTCGGTGGTGCGCGACGGCCAGGAGCCGATCGCCGGCGAGATGCTGCGCGCCCTGATGGAGCACCGGCTCGGGGTGGACGTGGAGGACGCCATCGACGGCGTCGCGGCCCGGATGGGCAGCACGGACTTCGCCTGGGTGGCCATGGCCATCCGGGTCCAGAAGGAGGTCGGCGGCAACCTGGCCGAGGTGCTGGTCACCGTGGCGGACACGCTGCGGGAGCGGGAGCACCTGCGTCGTCAGGTCCGCAGCCTCAGCGCGGAGGGCCGGCTGTCGGCCTACATCCTCGGAGGGCTGCCGGTCGCACTGTTCGGCTACATGATGCTGGCCAACCGCGACTTCGTCCGGCCCCTCTACACCGAGGTGCTCGGGGCAGCGATGCTCGGCGCTGCAGTGGTGCTCCTCACCATCGGTGGCTGGTCCATGTCCCGGCTGGTGAAGGTGGAGGTCTGAGATGTCTCCCTCGATGCTGCTGCTCGGTGGTGGTCTGCTGCTGGTGGTCGGTGGCACGCTCGGGCTCTCGTCGATCGGTGCCGGCAGCCACGAGCGGCGCGCGGTCGCGTCGTCGCTGGCCGCCATCCGGGCGCTCGACGGCCTCCCCGACGACCTCGCCGTCGATCTCGACCCGTCCTTCGTGCGTCGCACGGTGGCGCCCTTCGCTGCACGCTTCAGCCGTCTGGGACACCGGCTGAGCCGCGCGGGGGCGGCCGAGCGGATCCAGCGACGCCTCGAGATCGCGGGAGTCCCGTCCGGCTGGGACGTTCCCAGGATCTTCGGGGCCAAGGTGCTGGCAGCGGCCCTGCTGGGTGGTCTCGTCGGCTTCTACTGCGTCGCCAGCGGCACGTCACCGGTGCGGGCCGTGGTGCTCGCTGCCCTCGCCGGCGGTTTCGGCTTCGTGCTGCCCACGATCCTGCTCTACAACGCGGGCGAGAAGCGCGAGGCACTCATGCGCCGCGCCCTGCCCGACGCACTCGACCTGCTCACGATCTCGGTGGAGGCCGGACTGGGCTTCGACGCCGCCGTCATGAAGGTGGCGCGCAGGACCAGGGGCCCGCTGGCCCAGGAGTTCTCCCGGCTGCTGCAGGAGATGCAGATCGGCGTCGGCAGGAGCGACGCCATGCGGGCGATGGGAGAACGCAGCACGATCAAGGAGCTGCGGTCCTTCTGCCAGGCGATGGTCCAGGCCGACCAGCTCGGTGTGCCGATCGGCCGGGTGCTGCGCATCCAGAGCAAGGAGATGCGGATCCGGCGTCGTCAGAGCGCGGAGGAGCGGGCGCAGAAGGTGCCGGTCAAGATCATGGTGCCACTGGTGCTGTTCATCCTGCCCAGCCTCTTCATCGTGGTGATGGGGCCGGCGGCCATCAAGATGGTCGAGACGTTTCGATGAGCACCACGGAGGTCGGTGGGCTCCGCTGGGCCCCTGCCTGGCACGGACGCGGACGGCCCGCGGACGACACCGCCCGGTCGGCCCAGGCGGGCGCGCCGTACGACCGCGCCGGCGCTGCTGCCGAGGAGCGGCGCCGGGTGGCCCGCGAGCTCCACGACGGCGTCGCCCAGCGGGTCGCCGCACTCGGCTACCTCGTCGACGACGTGGCGGCGATGGTCCAGGACACTGAGGTGGCGGCGGTCGTCGAGGCCCTGCGCGGCCAGGTCACGGCCGTCGCGCAGGAGCTGCGCAGCTCGGTGTCCGACCTGCGCACTGACCACGGTTCCGCCGTCGATGAGGGCGTCTCCGAGGCACTGTCGGCCTACGTCGGCGAGCTCGGTCGCGGCAGCGACGTCGTCGCCCATCTCTACCTGGACGAGACGGGTGCCCGTCGCGCGCGGGGGGTCGAGCACGAGGTGCTCATGATCGCGCGGGAGGCCATCAGCAACGTGCACCAGCACGCCCGCGCGGACCACCTCTGGGTCAGCCTGACCAGCGACGAGCGTCGGCTGCGCCTGGTCGTCGAGGACGACGGTGCCGGACAGGCACGACCCAGGCGGGGCCACTTCGGGTTGCAGGGGATGAAGGAACGAGCCGCCCGCATCGGCGGGGTGCTCGAGCTGCGAGGACGCGCGACAGGGGGCACCGTCGTGATCCTCGAGGTGCCTCCCCCCGACCGCACCGACCGACGAAGGGAACAGCCATGACGTCCACGGTCCTCCTCGTCGATGACCACGACCTGATCAGGCAGGGGCTCGCCCGCGCGTTCGAGCGTGCAGGCGACTTCGACGTGGTGGGCCAGGCGGAGAGCGTCGCGCAGGCGATCTCGATGTGGTCGGCCCTGCGTCCCGACGTCGTGGTGACGGACCTGCAGCTGCAGGACGGGTCCGGGCTCGACGTGGTCGAGCGGCTGCGCCGGGACAGCAGCACGGTCGGACTGGTGATGCTGACCATGCACTCCGGTGACCCCCAGATCTTCGCTGCCATGGAGGCCGGCGCCTCGGCCTTCCTGGGCAAGGAGTCCCGGGCCGACGAGGTCGTGGGGGCCGCCCGGCACGCCGCGAAGTCCTCGCGGGGCTTCCTGTGCACCGGTCTGGCCGGAGCCCTGATGCGTCGGGCGTCGTCCTCGGCGGCGCGGTTGACCGAGCGCGAGCTGGGCGTCCTCCGGCTGCTCGCCGAGGGGATGCGGACGACCGAGATCGCCCGCGAGCTGCACCTGGGGGAGTCCACGGTCAAGCTGCACCTGAGCAAGGTCTACCGCAAGCTCGGTGTCAGCAGCCGCACCGAGGCACTGGCCGCGGGCATGCGTCTGGGACTGCTGATCGCACCGGCGTCCTGCGCCGGCTGACACCTGGCCCGTCCCCCTTCCCGCCGGTTCGTCGAGGCCCTGCTGCCGGCTGCCCCGACGTGCGCCCGGCCGCGGGTGCAGGTGGGACGTCTCGCCCTGAGCCGCCCCCGGCCGTTCGACCGGTCGTGGGCGCGGGCGAGTCATCCCGGCATGGCCCGAAGTGACTATGCGCCCCGAGACGAAGGTCGTGACCGAGGGGTGCCGCGGCGTCGCAGGATCGAAGTCAGGCAAGGGTCCCAACGGGGGACCCGGCACAACGCGACCGGCGCACGGTCACACAGGGAAGGGAAGTCCGATGATCGAGAAGATCCAGTTCATGGCACTGATGCTCAGGAGCGACCTGATCGCCAAGCGGGACGACCGCGGTGCCACCGCCGTGGAGTACGGGCTCATGGTCGCGCTGATCGCAGCGGTCATCGTCGGCACGGTCGCCCTGATCGGGACCGAGCTCCAGGCGGCGTTCCAGACGGTGCTCGACGAGCTCTAGATCGACAGCATCGCCGTCGACGGCGCCGGTGCCGCTGCATGGCGGCGCCGGCCCGTCGTCGTCAGGGGCCCGTGCGGGCCCGAGGACTGCAGAGGGGGAGAGCATGGAAGCGCGTCGAGCAGCGCCACGGGACCAGCGAGGGGCAGCAGCGGTGGAGTTCGCGTTCGTCCTGCTGCCCTTCGTCACCCTGGTCTTCGGCGCCATCGACTTCGGTTGGGCGGTCAACCACGACGTGCTGGTCAACAACGCTGCGCGCGAGGGTGCCCGAGAAGGCAGCCTCAACCCCGACCAGGGCGACATCGAGGCTGTCGTGCACGCCTCGCCGGGCGGGGCCGACACGACGGTGGCGGTCTCGTGCCGCAAGCCGTCGGGAGCCACGTGCGCGAGCATCGCCAGCGCGACCCCGGGCGACACCGTCATCGTCACGGTCGCCCTCGACCACGACTGGATCACTCCCGTGGGTGGCGCGCTCGCGCCCGGTGGAGTGACCCTCACCAAGACAGCCGAGATGAGGATCGAATGAGGACATCGTCGTCCGATCGCGACGAGCGGGGCGCCATCGCCGTGGTCGCCGCGCTGGTCTCCGTGGTGCTGTTCGGGTTCGCCGCGCTCGCCGTCGACGTCGCCCAGCTGGTCAACGAGAAGCAGGAGCTGCACGACACGCTCGACATGGCAGCCCAGACCGGAGCCGGGATGCTGCCCGCCGACGGGGACGGCGCCCGGGCCGCGGCCCTGGCCAACGCCGGGAACAACGACCCCGACGCCACGCCGGAGATCGACTTCTTCTGCGTGGTCGGCTCGAAGCCGTCCGGGGGAGGGCACGCGGTCGAGACGGCTCACATCCCGCTGAGCTGCGACCCCGGCCCGCCGCCGTACACCGGTGTCTCCTGCGACGCCAGCATCTGTGCCATCCCGTGCTTCCCGGCCCAGGGCGGCCTGTGCAACACGCTGCGCGCCCGCGACGACAAGGTGGTGCCGTTCGTCTTCGGACCGGTGATCAGCATCGACGAGGGAGACACCGGAACCTTGACCTCCGTGGCCTGCAAGGGCGCCTGTGGGAGCGTGCCGCCGAATCCCATGGACCTGGTGGTGGTGGGTGATCGCACCGGCAGCATGGGCAGCACCATCGACGACCTCGAGGACGCGATCGAGGGTCTGCTGGAGTTCCTCAGCCCGGAGCTGCACCACGTGGCCCTGGGCACCATCGGTCGCAGCTCGAGCAGCGCACCGGCGAGCTGCCCGAGCCGTCCCAGCGGGTCGCGGTCCTCGGGTCCGTGGATCGCCGCCGGGTTCAGCAGCTCCTACGACACCACCGACGTCGAGCCACCCACCCGGCCCCCGGTGCTCAGCTCTTCCGACCCGTTGGCGCGAGCAGTGGGGTGCATCAGCGAGACCAACTCCTCGACCGGCACCTACCTGGCGGCGCCGATGCGTGCTGCGCGCGAGCTGCTGGCGGGCGCCACCTCGCGACCGGCGCCGGTCCACAAGGCGATCATCTTCATGACCGACGGGGAGCCCAACGAGAGCACCAACCCCGGAGATGGGTATCCCTACAGCCGCAACGGGACCACCGCGTGCCAGAACGCGGTCGACGAGGCCAGCTCGGCGAAGGCGGCGGGAGTCCTGGTCGTGACCATCGCCTTCCGGTTGGAGGACGTGCGCTGCGACGGGGGCGGGTCCCCCTTCGTGACCTCACGCCTGGCGGCCATGGCCTCTCCTCGCAGCGACGGCACGGCCAGCCTGGACGACGGTGGCGGCGCGGGGCCCGGCTGCAACACGACCGCGAAGGTCGACGGGGAGAACGCCGACGGCGACTACTTCTTCTGCACGCCGACTCCCAGCGCTCTGGCCCCGATCTTCCAGACCGCAGCCTCGCAGATCGTCCAGAGCACGCGGTTGATCCGACTTCCCTGATCCGGTGGGAGGAGAAGACGGCTGGGCAGTCGTCCAACGACAGCGGTCCCGCCCTCACGAAGAGGGCGGGACCGGGCGAACTGAGCGGCGTGAAGCGATCAGATGTCGTAGTAGTGACCGACTGACCCGGCCTGACCTGCGCAAACGCTGTCGGTCAGGGCGCTGGGTACGCTTTGGGTACGCTCGCCGTCGCGCTCCAAGCGAGCTGCTCGGGGTCCCAGATCGCGGAATCACCCGCGGTGGCGAGGGCGGGATCGACGAACCGGGCGGCCAGGTCTGCAGCCGCCGTGGCCGTGTAGGTCTGGGCAGACGGAACGCCCTTCGCGGTGTTCGGGTAGGTGCGGTGCCAGGTGTCGGGGATGGTGAACGCGGCGAACGGGGCCATGCCGCTGAGCGCCTGCTTGGTAGCGATCGCGACCCGCAGTTCGCCCAGGTCTACCGACTGGGTCTGAGC
Organism: Nocardioides sp. 31GB23; assembly: GCF_040012395.1. Taxonomy (NCBI): domain Bacteria; kingdom Bacillati; phylum Actinomycetota; class Actinomycetes; order Propionibacteriales; family Nocardioidaceae; genus Nocardioides; species Nocardioides sp. 31GB23. The sequence continues at coordinate 11,191 of NZ_JBDYKJ010000091.1, forward strand.
GAGCACGACGAGGTCGACCAGGTCCTTGACCCGGCTGCTGCGTCGCCCGCCCGGATAGTCGGTTCTCATGGTCGCGCAGACCTTGTCAGCGATCTGATCCACGACCGGGAACAGCCGGTAGGGGTGGGTGACGAGCTGACGCTTGAGGTGCATACGGTTGGCCGGTTCGACGTACTCGGGTGTGCCGATGGGCGCCGGACCCACGACGACGTCCACGGTGACCGTGTCGATCTGCGCGCCGGTGTCGACGTCGAGGCAGGCATAGATGAAACGGCGCGTGGCCAGACCGGGTTGGTTCTCACCTGCGCCGGTCGGCAGCGACCGCGTCAGACGGAACGTCAGGTGATCGCTCAGCTCGACGGCAACCAGCGCGGACAGCTGCCGTTCGGCCTCGTCGAGGTCAGCCGCTCCGCGTGCTGCGAGATCAACGTCCTTGGTGGTCCGCGAGCGCGGGACCCGGGCCAGCATGCTCAGGCCGCCCTTGAGCATCCACTCGGTGGCCTCGCCCTCGGCGAAAACGCGGGACAGGAACCGGTCGTAGCGGGCTTGGCGGATCTGCGCGTCCACGGTGGCCGCGCTGACGCCGGCACCGGCTTCGCGCGCGGCCTTCTTCGCGGCGTCCTTGATCGCCAGCTCCACGGCGCGCCAGTCGCCATACCCCTGAGCGTCACCCATGGAGAGCCGCCTCTGCGTTGGGAGCCAGGATTTCGTTCAGCGAGTCGAGCAGGACGCCTGCATCGTCCCGGAGGCGGGCCGGGGCTGCAGCCAGGTCGGCCCGCAGCTGCCGCGGATCGGTGATCTTGCCGAACCGGGTGGCCTCGCGCAGGGCGTCGTCGACCAGAGAGGTGTCTGTGCCGAGGTCGAGCAGGTCGGTGATGGTGCGTTCGACCGTGAGCGTGGGCAGCCCGTTGACGGAGATGGTGTCGGCGGGAGTGAGCGGGCGGATGCGCAGGCGTACGTCGGACAGGCGCGTGGTCTTGCGGGAGCCGACGATGAAGTCGATGCCGTCGAGGAAGAAGTCTCCGATCTCGTGCACCACGGCGGCCGTGACCCCGGCCGCGGCCAGGGCGGGTGCGCCGGTCTCGGTCGGCTGGGAGGTCGCGCCGCCCAGCGCCAGCCAAGTCGCGTAGACGCTCTCGTGATCCTGCGGGGGAGTGCCGGCCATCCGGTAGACGCCCTGGGCCAGGCGTTCGAGCACCCCGCTCGCGGTCATTCGCACCAGCTGCTTGCGTGACACCCCGACCGCCTCGGCCTGGGCGGTGGTGAACATGCCCCAGCGACGTTCGGCCAGGATACCGAGCCGGGACACCGTCGAATCACTCACGACATCGATTGTACCCACTTCGGGGAACAAATGCTGTAGTGGCAACCCGGAGCCGACGGACGATCTAGTCATCGTTCGCTTCGCTCTCTGCCGCAGTGTCGTCGCTGTCGTGCCCGAAGACTGCGTCGATCGTCTTGCGGGTCCGCTCGTTCGAGGTCGGCAGCAGGTGGGTGTAAGTGCGCAGGGTGAAGCCCGGGTCGCTGTGGCCCAAGTGCTCGCTGAGCGCCTTGATCGATTCCCCGCCGTCGAGGAGCGTGCTCGCGTAGAAGTGCCGCAGTGCATGGCATCCGTTCTCACGCTTTGACTCGATGCCCGCCTTCTCCAGCGCGGGTCGCCAAATCCGGGTGTTGAAGTAGTTGCGATTCAGTGCGCCGCGTTCGCGGGTGGTGAGCAGCAGGGAGACTGTACGCTCGGCGCCGTCGAGCCGGTCCCACGCCATGGTGACGTCCCGCGGAGGGAACTTGGTCATGTGCACGTTGATGGCTTCGAGAACAGAGTCGGGGAGCGGGACAGTGCGGGTCTTGCGCCCCTTGGGGAGTCCGAAGAGGAGCTTGTTGCCGGAGCGGATCTTGACCTGGCGGACCACACGCACCTCGGCGTTCTCGATGTCGATGTCGTCAGGGGAGAGGCCGAAGATCTCTCCTTGCCGCAGTCCGAGTCCTGCTCCGAGATGCGCCACCAGCCGATACTTCTCGGTGAGCGCTTCGCGCACGTCGTCGACCTGCTCGACCGTCCAGGGCACCATCTTGCGCGGTTCGGTCTTGGGGCGTCGGACCGATGGAGCCTTGCACGGGTTCTTCTGAATCAGGTTGTCGTCGACCGCCGCGGTGAACACCGTGGACACATTGGCGTAGAGCACCTTGCGATACGTCGGCGCAAGCTCGGACAGACCGCGAAGCCAGTTCTGGATCGTGGACGGCTTGACCTCAGCCAGCAACTTCGGGCCCAGCGTCGGATAGGCATGCAAGCGCAGCCGAAGTTCGACGGCCTCGTGGGTTCCTTCGTCGAACGTCTGCGCAGCGAGCCACCCGACGGCGTACTCCTTGAAGCTGATCTTGCCGGCGTCGGGATCGTAGTAATGGCCACGGACGATGTCCGCCGAGATCTCGGCCGCAAACCGATCGGCATCGACCTTGCGGGGGAACGTCTTCGCGCGTGCTCGACCATCGGGATCACGCCAGCGCACCCGGTAATTGACGACCCGCTTGCCCTTGGCTCCCGTCCGCGCTCGCCGCTCAACCCACGCCATGACTCACTCCTGCATGGGCTTCAAGCCAGACCCGGACGTCGCCGGGGTCGTATCGCAGGAACCGGCCTACTCGGAAGGCAACGGGGCCGGTGCCCTTGTGGCGCCACTGATAGAGCGTTGCGACGGGGACGCCGAGGAAGTCTGCGACCTCCTCGACGGTCATCAACCTGTCGCTGACGGGGAGGTGCATGCCTTCGTGGCTGTGGTCAGAGGCTTCGCTCATGGTGGATCGATCCTTCCTGCGTGGGTCCATTGACCGAGCGCACGAACGCCGCCCGTTCTGTGGCTGAAGTGGGAAATACAGGCCTGCGTGGCTCCGGTGCGCGAAGTCGCCGGTCGACGGTCACCAGGAGGCGCGCCTTGGTGGGGACGTCGAGGGGTACGTGTCGTGCACGCTGTTCCTTGACCGCGCCCGGGGCGGACTTGTCGATGCGCGGGATGGTGACGCGCAGGAGGTAGCTGCGGTCGTTCGCGCCAGCACGGGTGATCGCAGCGATGCGTCGGTCGATGTGCGTGAACAACGCATCAAGCTGGCGGAGTTGGTTGCCGCTGACGGTGTCGGCCGGAGAGAGGTTGTTCATGCGGGCAGCGGCGAGAGCGCCGTCGGCTGCTGCGAAGCCGTTGCCGACCAGCCCGCGGAGGTTCCGGGACTGATCGATGAGTTGGCGATAGGTCTCGTGTCGGTGGTCCCACTTCGCTGCGATCTGCTCGCGGTTCGGGCTCTGGTAGCAGAGCTCCACGGCACCCCGGCTGACGATTCGTTGGGAGTCGAAGATGAGTCGAAGGCTGTAGGCGTCGGGTTGGTGGCGCAGATGGACGAGCAGGTTGTTCTGCGCCTGCAGCACACCATCGAGTCCGGGGAGTGCGGGTCCGTCGACAAGTTGGACCGGGGGACGCCAGCCGCGCTGGTCGACGCTGTAGTCGGGTTTGTCGTAGCCGGCGTGGGCGGCGCATACTACGGCTGCCCGGCCCAGACCGTCTGCCTCGGTGATCGGTTCCCAGCCAGGGACTGCAGCGGTGTAGTGGCGGTCGAGTCCGGTGAGTGCGCGGGCGACCTCGGAGGCGTCCTTCAGAACGGTCATGGCCTGGTGCTCGGTGAGGTTGCCGTAGTCCAGCCCGGCAGGGAAGTCGTGCTCGCCGAGAGCGGCTGCTTTCGCCGCCCGCCGCCACAGGTCCACGACGTGATTGGGGTGTGGCGTGGTGAGCTGATCCAGGCCCGGGAGGGGAGCGGTGTATGCGGTGCGGGCCTGGTCGAGTCGGTGCCGGAGTTCCTCGGCCGGGCCACGGCTGCGAGGGGTCGCTCCGCCGAAGTCACCATCAGGGTTCGACGCTCGGACGGCTTGCTGGCACCACAGGGTGAGGCTGGTTCGAAAGGACGCGATCAGGACGACATCTTCGGGTGTGAGCGTGTCGAGACCTTGCTTGTTACGGGTGAGCTGCAGGAGCGTGGCGAGTTCACCGCGCAGTGCCGCCGTGTTGTCGCCGTACATCAGAACCCACTGGCCTCGGGGTTCGGGTTGTCGCGGTCGCGGGCGACGTCGAGCATGTCGAGGAGCAGTTCGACCTGGAGTTTGTCGACGCCGTGGTCGGCGAGTTCTTTGACGGCGCTGACGGCGACGGCGTGCAGGATGGCTCGGTCGTCGGTGAGCCCGTGGGTGTCGAGGGCGGGGACGTCGTCGCCGTGGATCAGGTCGAGGTAGAGAAGTGCGTGTTCGTACTCGACCGAGCCGTCGAACGTGGCTGCCTCATCGGCCAGGGCTGCGATGTAGGAGCGGGCCTCGGCCAGAGTGACCGCGTGAGCGAGAAGCATGAGGGTGTCCCTTCGTTGAAGATCAGGTGCGCGCAACGCCACCGTCGGCCCGAGGACTGACTCCGGGACGGGCTGCTTCGCTGGGCTGTGGACAGCGGCTGGTTGTCCACAGACCGAGTGATCAGGGTCAGGAGGCGTGGCGTTCGAGGTCGGCTTCGATCTGGCGGCGTGCGGTGACGTCTTCCATCACGAACTGCACGAAGTCGGCGTCCCGGTCGGTGACCGAGGCTTCGGCAGTGGGAAGTGCGGCGGGTTCGCCGGGCCAGGTGGTCTGGCGGGTGGGTCGGTCGCGGTCCAGTCGGGTGCCGCAGGCGGCGACCCAGTCCCGCAGCCGGTGCCGGGTTTCGGCGAAGTCGCGATGCCATGCCAGCGGTGACGAGGGGGAGGCGTCGGAGCTGTAGGAGTTCAGCCAGTGCAGGTGCAGGGCGGACAGTTCCCAGACGAGTTCGTCGTGGCGGTGCCACATCGGCGGGACCTCGTTCGGCGCGAGGCCGTAGGTGCCGCGCAGCCAATGCACCCACGCGTTGAGGTCGAGCCACTCGGTCTCGGCCTCATCAGCGGTCAGGGTGTTCCAGTTGATCGGCCCCAGGGGCTCAGCCAGCGACGCCGACTCGAACGATCCCGGCCACTCCTTCTCGGTCCCGTTGTCGGCAGTGTCGTTCGCTCCGAAGTTCTGCCAAGTGTCGAAGACCGGATGCCGTTCCACATCGAGGACCGACGGTTCCGCGCCGGTCCGTTCGGGAGTCTCGTCGGTCATGATCAGATCCCGACAGCGGTCGAGGACGGCTCGACCGTGCGCTGGGCGTCCCTGCCAGACTCCGGCCTGGCGGCGCGTTCAGCAGCGGGGCGTTCGACGCTGTAGCGGGTGCGGGCGGTGTCGTGTCCGATTCGGCGGGCCACGAACTCCTCACGCTGGACGGTTTCGCCCTCGCGGTCGAACTCGTACTCGTGGACGTAGCCCGACGCCACGAACTGGTCACCGGCACGGAACCGGGCGTAGGCGCGCTCGGCCGCAGCCTTGAACATCACCATCTCGCAGAACTGCGGGTGGAGCTTGGTGAACGAACCGTCGGGCTCCTTGCGCCACTGCTCGACACCGACCCGGGCGCGGAACCTGGCGACGTCGCTCTTGCCGTACGTCAGCTCCGGTGCGGTGGCGATGAAGCCGTGCAGGCTCACCTGGGTGGGGATCGTCATCATCGACTCCTGACCTCACGCGACGCCGTGATCGGCGATCGCTCTCAGGAGTCAGGTGCGCGTGCAGTCCCCACGCGAGAAACGCGCTCAACGGTTCCAGCAGATGCGCTCGGATGTCTTCCGGGCCAGAAGGAAACACGAGCCTGCTGGACAGAACTGTCGGCACTCTCAGGCATGCTCTTCTTGGAGTCGCAGCGCGTTCTGGTCGGCGCGACCCCCGGTCGACGCCCAGACAAGGAGGAGTTCGGTGCCCGAGAGTCGCCACAAGTATCTCTATGAGCGCCTGGGGGTGTCAGATGGTCTGTGTAAGCGGTCGGTCCTGAAGGAGGACCAAGATGACCGCTGTGACCACTGAGAACGAT
>NZ_JBDYKJ010000092.1:0-16632 GCF_040012395.1 Nocardioides sp. 31GB23
CCCCCCCCCCCCCCCCCCCCCCCCCCCCCCCCCCCCCCCCCCCCCCCCCCCCCCCCCCCCCCCCCCCCCCCCACGACTCCCCCACGGCCGGTGAGACCGTCCGCATCGGCGTCGTGGGCGCCAGCGACCCCTACTGGGCCACCTACGAGCAGGCCGCCGAGGACGAGGGCATCGACGTCGAGGTCGTCGACTTCGCCGACTACAACCAGCCCAACCCGGCCGTCTCCGAGGGCGAGCTCGACCTCAACCAGTTCCAGCACATCGTCTTCCTCGCCGACTACAACATCGCCAGCGGCGACGACCTGCAGCCCATCGGCGCCACCGCGATCTACCCCCTCGGCCTGCACTCCAAGCAGTACGACGCGGTGGAGGAGATCCCCGACGGCGCGACCGTGGCGGTGCCCAACGACGCCAGCAACCAGGCCCGCGCCCTGGTGCTGCTGCAGTCGGCCGGCCTGATCGAGCTCAAGAGCGGCGGGACCATCTTCTCCGACCTCGCCGACATCGACACCGCGGCCTCCCGCGTGGAGGTCGAGGCGCTCGACGCGGCCCTGACCGCGACCTCGCTCGACGACCTCGCCGGCGCCGTGGTCAACAACGACTTCGTGGAGCGCGCCGGCCTCGACTTCGACGACGCCCTGGCCCAGGACGACCCCGACGACGCCAAGGCGCTGCCCTACGCCAACGTCTTCGCCGCGCAGGCCGACGACCTCGACGACCCGACGTACCAGCGCCTGGTGGAGATCTACCAGGAGACCCAGGCCGTGCAGGAGGGCGTCGTCGAGGTCTCGGGCGGCACCGCCGTCATGCTCGACACCCCCGTCGACGACCTGCGGGCCATCCTGGCCGAGGTCGAGGCCGACACCCGCGACCAGCAGGGCTGACCGCAGCGTGACCGGCACGTCCAGCGCCCCGCTCATCCGCTTGTCGGACGTGAGCCGCACCTTCCCCGCCGCCTCCCGGCGCGGGGCGCCGGTGCACGCCCTCGACCACGTCGACCTCGACGTGGCCGAGGGCGAGGTGCTCGGGGTGGTGGGCTACTCCGGGGCCGGCAAGTCGACCCTGCTGCGCCTGGTCAACGCCCTCGACCGGCCCACGAGCGGCACCGTCACCGTCGCCGGCCGCGAGGTCAGCTCGTTGTCGGAGCGCGCCCTGCGCGAGGTGCGCCGCGACATCGGGATGATCTTCCAGCAGTTCAACCTCTTCTCCTCGCGCACCGTGTGGGGCAACATCGCCTACCCGCTGCAGGTCGCCGGCGTGCCCCGGGAGCAGCACCGGGCACGGATCTCCGAGCTGCTGCACTTCGTCGGCCTCGCCGACAAGGCGCACACCCACGTCGAGCAGCTCTCGGGCGGGCAGAAGCAGCGGGTGGGGATCGCTCGGGCGCTGGCGACCAACCCGCGCATCCTGCTGGCCGACGAGCCGACCAGCGCGCTGGACCCGCAGACCACCAGCGAGGTGCTGGCGCTGCTGCGCCGGGTCAACGAGGAGCTCGGGCTGACCGTCGTGCTGATCACCCACGAGATGGAGGTGGTGCGCTCGCTGGCCCACCGCGTCGCGGTGATGGAGGCCGGGCGCGTCGTCGAGCTCGGCGACACCTACGACGTCTTCGCCTCCCCGCAGCACCCCGCCACCCAGCGCTTCGTCAGCACGCTGGTGGAGAAGGGCCCGCCGCCGCGGGCCCTGGAGGGGCTGCGCGAGCGGCACCCGGGGCGGATGGTCACGCTCTCCTTCCGTGACGAGCACGCCTCGCCCGCCGACGTCTTCGCCGCCTTCATCGAGCGAAGCGTGGCCTTCGAGCTCGTGCACGGCGGGGTCGAGGACGTCCGCGGCCGCACCTTCGGCCACCTGACCCTCACCCTCACCGGTGACGACGCCGCCGTGGCCGGCGCGCTCGCGCACGTCGCCACGCTGGCCGAGGTCACCGAGCCCCCCGCGCGCACCGGGAAGGAGGCGTCCTGATGGACCGCCTGATCGAGCTCGACTCCCTCTTCCTCGAGGCGGCACTGGAGACGCTCTACATCGTCGCCATCACCCTCGGCATCGGTGGCACGGGCGGCCTGCTGCTCGGCACGCTGCTCTACACGACCCGCGCCGGCGGCATCACGCCCAACCGCGTGGTGCACGTCGGCCTCAACCTGGTCGTCAACTTCTTCCGGCCGATCCCCTTCGTCATCTTCATCGCCGCCGCGCAACCCCTGGCGCGCCTGGTCGTCGGCATCGGGATCGGCAACCGGGCGATCATCTTCGCCCTCTCGCTGGCAGCGACCTTCGGCATCAGCCGGATCGTCGAGCAGAACCTCGTCTCGGTCGACCCCGGCGTCATCGAGGCCTCGCGCGCGATGGGCGCCGGTCGGCTGCGCACCATCGCGACCGTGCTGCTGCCCGAGGCGCTGGGGCCGCTCGTCCTGGGCTACACCTTCGTGCTGGTCGCGATCGTCGACATGACCGCGATCGCCGGCGTGGTCGGTGGTGGCGGGCTGGGCGCCTTCGCACTGACCTACGGCTACCGCCAGTTCGACCCGCTGGTGACCTGGGCCGCGGTGCTGGTGATCATCGCCTTCGTCCAGCTGGTCCAGTTCGGCGGCAACCGGCTGGCCCGCAGGGCGATGCGACGCTGAGCGTGCGCGCCGACCCTCAGTCGCGGGCCAGCGAGCGGGTGATGACGGCGTTGGCGGCGCGCTGGAAGCCGGCCACCACCGACTCGAGGGTCAGCCGGCGCAGCTGCGGCAGCGTGCGCTCGATCCGCTCGGCCTCGGCCGGGCTGTGCTCGCCGCTGCGGTACGGCGCCAGCAGGCCGCTGCGCAGGATGTCGGTGAGCTCCTCGGCCAGGGCGGTCATGTGCCGGGTGATCGCGTCGCCGGCGGCGCCCACGCTCTCGGGGGGCACGTCGAGGGCGAGCAGGTCGAGGCCGATCTGCAGGTTGGGCATCACCCGGTAGCGACCACCCTCGACCGGGTCGAGCAGCGCCAGGCGCTCCAGCAGCCCGAGGTCCTCCTCGCCCAGCGAGCGCCCGGCTCGGGCGTCGAGCTCGGTGCGGTCGAGCTCCTCGGGCACCTGCGAGGTCCACGAGGTCAGCATCGCCCGCTGCATCGCAAGCTCCTCGACGCCCGCCTCGGCCGGCACCGAGGCGACGTACCGCTCGATGGCCTGGAGGGTGAAGCCGTGCTCCTGCAGCGCGCGCACCAGCTCGAGCCGGGCGCGGTGCACGCTGTCGTAGTAGGCGACCCGGCCCCGGCGCAGCGGCGGGGGCAGCAGCCCGAGGCTGGCGTAGTAGCGGGTGGTGCGCACCGTGAGCCCGACGGCGGCGGCCAGCTCGTCGACCGTGAGCAGCGCGTCCGCGTCGTCCAGCTGGGTGCTCGCCGTCATGGACCTGACCCTAACGCTTGAAGTGTGACAGTTCTGCTGTCACAGTTCTGCTCGTACGGTCCGCACCCGCGACAGGCACCACACCGGAGGCAACCCCATGGCCCAGCCCACGTCGATCTACACCGAGGAGCACGAGGACTTCCGCGCCATGGCGCGCGCCTTCATGGAGAAGGAGGTCGTGCCCCACCACGACCAGTGGGAGAAGGACGGCCAGGTCAGCCGCGAGGTGTGGCGCAGGGCCGGCGAGGCGGGGCTGCTGTGCTTCGACGTCGACGAGCAGTACGGCGGCATGGGCGTGCGCGACTTCCGCTTCAACGCCATCGTCGCGGAGGAGATCTCCAAGGTCGGCGCCAGCGGGCTGGGCTTCCCCGTGCACACCGACATCATCGTGCCCTACATCTCCTCCCTGGGCACCGAGGAGCAGAAGCAGCGCTGGCTGCCCGGCCTGGTCTCCGGCGAGCTGATCTCCGCGATCGCGATGACCGAGCCCGGCGCCGGCTCCGACCTGCAGGGCATCCGCACCAGCGCCGTCGACAAGGGCGACCACTGGGTGCTCAACGGCTCCAAGACCTTCATCAGCAACGGCATCATGAGCGACGTCGTCATCGTCGTCGCGCGCACCGACCCCGACGCCGGCCACATGGGCTTCAGCCTCCTGGTCGTCGAGGCCGGGATGGCCGGCTTCGAGCGCGGCCGCAACCTCGACAAGATGGGCCTCAAGGCCCAGGACACCGCCGAGCTGTTCTTCGACAACGTCGAGGTGCCCAAGGACAACCTGCTCGGCACCGAGGGCCACGGCTTCATCCACCTGATGGAGAACCTGCCCCAGGAGCGGGTCTCGATCGCCTGCATCGCGCTGGCCGCCTGCGAGCACGTGCTCGACCTGTCGCTGGCCTACGTCAAGGAGCGCGAGGCCTTCGGCAAGCCGATCGGCAAGTTCCAGAACACCCGCTTCACGCTCGCCGAGATGGCCACCGAGGTCTACATCGCGCGCACCTTCGTCAACGACTGCGTCACCAAGCTCAACGCCGGCGAGGTCGACGCCAGCCTGGCCTCGATGGCCAAGTGGTGGACCACCGAGCTGCAGAAGAAGCTGGTCGACCAGGGCGTGCAGCTGCACGGCGGCTACGGCTACATGATGGAGTACCCCATCGCCAAGGCCTACGTCGACAGCCGCATCCAGACGATCTACGGCGGCACCACCGAGATCCAGAAGGAGATCATCGGGCGCGCGCTGGGCATCTAATCTAGGACCGGTCCTCACCCGTCGGTCACCGGCGGTCTCTGGCACGCTGCTGCCATGAAGCGACGTTGGGTCTGGCCGCTGCTGATCGTCCTCGTCTGGGTCTTCGTGGGCGGGCCGCTGGGCTCGTTCGCCGGCCAGCTGGGCAGCGTGCAGGAGAACGACAACGCCGCCTTCCTGCCCGAGACCGCCGAGTCGACCCAGGTCCTGGAGACCCTCACGGGCTTCCAGGAGCAGGAGACCATCCCGGTCACGGTCGTCTTCGAGCGCGACGGCGGCCTCGAGGACGCCGACCAGCAGACGATCGCGGCGTACGCCGAGAAGCTGGGCCAGGTCGACGACGTCGCCGGCGTGCAGGGCCCGGTGCCCTCCGACGACGGCGAGGCCGCCCAGCTGGTCGTGCAGGTGGCCACCACCGACGGCGAGGTGATCATCGAGCGGGTCGAGGCGCTGCGGGCGGTGCTCGACGACCCGCCCGAGGGCCTCGAGGCGCTCGTCGGCGGGCCCGGCGGCATCCTCGCCGACCTGGTCAACGCCTTCGGCGCCATCGACGGCCTGCTGCTCGTGGTGGCCCTGGCGGTCGTGCTGGTGATCCTGGTGGTGGTCTACCGCACCCCGGTGCTCCCGTTCGTCGTGCTGTTCTCGGCCGTGCTCGGGCTGGGCACCGCCTCCGCGGTGATCTACGCGCTGGCCTCGGCCGACCTGCTGGCCCTCAACGGCCAGAGCCAGGGCATCCTCTTCATCCTGGCGATCGGCGCCGCCACCGACTACTCGCTGCTGCTGGTGGCCCGCTTCCGCGAGGAGCTGCGCGACCGGGAGTCGAAGTACGACGCCATGCGGGCCTCGCTTCGCGCGGTCGTCGAGCCGATCGGCGCCTCGGGGGCCACGGTGATCCTGGGCCTGCTGTGCCTGCTGCTCTCCGACCTGGCCAGCCTGCAGGGCCTCGGCCCGGTCGGCGCGCTGGGCATCGCCGCGGCGATGCTGGTCTCGCTGACCTTCCTGCCCGCGGCGCTGGTGCTCCTGGGCCGCCGCGCCTTCTGGCCTCTCGTGCCCGCCTACGGCTCGGAGCACAAGAACACCGAGGGCCTGTGGGGCGCCGTGGCCCGCCTCGTGCGCGACCGCACCGTGGCCGTCGCCGCCGTGACCACCCTGGTGCTGGCCGTCTTCGCCGGCTTCGCCTTCACCCTCGACGAGGACCCCGTCCCCCAGACCGACCTGTTCCTGACCGCCGAGGAGTCGGTCGCCGCGCAGGACGTGCTCGACGCCCACTACGAGGCCGACACCGCGAGCCCGCTGCAGATCGTGGTGCCGACCGACCGGATCGGGGCGGCCGTCGAGGTGCTGCGCGCCGACGAGGGCGTCTCGCAGCAGAGCGAGGGCCCGCAGCCGGCGATCGCGCCGATCCCCGAGGCGGACGACCCGCAGCAGCCGCGCAGCGTCGACGGGGTCTCCATCGTGCTGGCCAACCTGGCCGACGGCAGCGAGACCGAGGCCGCCACCGAGACGGTCCAGCGCCTGCGCGCGGACCTGTCGGAGGTCGACGACGACATCCTGGTCGGCGGCTCCACCGCCACCCTGCTCGACACCCGCGAGACCACCAGCCGCGACCGCGCCGTGGTGATCCCCGCGATCCTGGTGGTGATCTTCGTGGTGCTGGCGCTGCTGCTGCGCTCGCTGGCCGCCGCCGGGCTGCTGATCGTGGCCAACGTGCTCTCGTTCGGCGCGACCATGGGCGTCAGCGCGCTGGTCTTCGAGCACGTCTTCGGCTTCCCCGCCAGCGACCCCTCGACCCTGCTGATCGCCTTCGTCTTCCTGGTCGCGCTGGGCATCGACTACTCGATCTTCCTGATGACGCGGGTGCGCGAGGAGTCGTTGCGCCTGGGCACCCGGCCGGGCATCCTGCGCGGACTCTCGGTCACCGGCGGCGTGATCACCTCGGCCGGCGTGGTGCTGGCCGCCACCTTCGCGGCCCTGGGCGTGGTGCCGATCCTGTTCCTGGCCCAGATCGCCTTCATCGTCGCCTTCGGCGTGCTGCTCGACACCCTGGTGGTGCGCTCGCTGCTGGTGCCCGCGGTCTGCTACCTCGTGGGCCAGCGCACCTGGTGGCCCTCGGCGCTGGCCTCGGGCGGGCAGCACGTGGGCTGAGCCGTCCCGGCGGGTGGCCCGCCCCGCCGACGCGGCCAGGCCGTCGTTAATCTGAGGTGATGAACGCCGCGCCCACGCCCCAGCAGGTACGCCGCGCGCTCGCCCGGGCCGAGCGCGGCGCGGCTCTCGACGTGGCCGAGGCCGAGGCGCTGCTGGCCGCGACCGGCGCCGACCTCGACCGCCTGTGCGCCGCGGCCGCGCAGGTGCGTGACGCAGGGCTCGTGGCCGCGGGCCGACCCGGCGTGGTCACCTACTCGCCCAAGGTCTTCATCCCGGTCACGCGGCTGTGCCGCGACCGCTGCCACTACTGCACCTTCGTCGAGACCCCGGGGCAGGCGGCCCGCGAGGGCCGGGCGCCGTACCTGTCCCCCGACGAGATCCTCGACATCGCCCGCCAGGGCGCCGAGCTCGGCTGCCTCGAGGCGCTCTTCACCCTCGGCGACCGCCCCGAGGACCGCTGGCCCGAGGCCCAGGAGTGGCTCGACGAGCAGGGCTACGACTCCACGCTGGCCTACGTGCGCGCGATGGCGGTGCGGGTGCTGGAGGAGACCGGGCTGCTGCCGCACCTCAACCCCGGGGTGATGACCTGGGAGGAGATGAACCGCCTCAAGCCGGTCTCGCCGTCGATGGGCATGATGCTCGAGACCACCTCGCGGCGGCTCTTCGAGACCAGGGGCGAGGCCCACTACGGCTCCCCCGACAAGGACCCCGCCGTGCGGCTGCGGGTGCTCGAGGACGCCGGGCGGCTCTCGATCCCCTTCACCACCGGCCTGCTGGTCGGCATCGGCGAGACGCTGACCGAGCGCGCCGAGACGATCTTCGCGCTGCGCAAGGTGATGAAGGCCTACGGCTCCCTGCACGAGATCATCGTGCAGAACTTCCGGGCCAAGCCCGACACCGCGATGCGGCACAGCGACGACCTCGACCTCGACGAGTACCGCGCCGCACTGGCGGTCACCCGCCTGGTCCTCGGGCCGCGCGCCCGGGTGCAGGCGCCGCCCAACCTCGTCGACGCCGAGGAGTGCCAGGCGCTGCTCGCCGCCGGCGTCGACGACTGGGGCGGCGTCTCGCCGCTGACCCCCGACCACGTCAACCCCGAGCGGCCCTGGCCCTCGGTCGAGCGGCTGCGCGAGATCAGCGGCGCCGCCGGGTTCCGGCTCGCGCCCCGGCTCACCCTGCAGCCCGAGTACGTCCGCGCCGCGCTCCACGACGGTGCGCCGTGGCTCGACCCGCGGGTGGCCGGCCACGTCGCGGCGCTCGCGGCCCCCGACGGCCTGGCCCGCGACGGCGTACGACCTGTGGGCCGGGCGTGGCAGGAGCCCGACGGCGGCTTCGAGTCCAGCGGCCGCACCGACCTGCACGAGGCCGTCGACACCGAGGGCCGCACCGACGACCGGCGCTCCGACTTCAGCGAGGTCTACGGCGACTGGGACTCGGTGCGCGACGCGGCCGCCGGCACCTCGACCTCCTCGAGCACGTCGCCGGTGGGCGCGCCCGCGGTGCTGCACGCCGAGGGCCGCGAGGCGCTGGCCGCTGCCGAGGCCGACCCGGGCGGGCTCTCCGAGGAGCACGCGCTGAGGCTGATGACCGCCGAGGGCGCGCTGCTCGACGAGGTGTGCCGCCTCGCCGACGACCTGCGCCGCGAGGTGGTCGGCGACGACGTCACCTACGTCGTCAACCGCAACATCAACTTCACCAACGTCTGCTACGTCGGGTGCCGCTTCTGCGCGTTCGCCCAGCGCAAGAGCGACGCCGACGCCTACTCGCTCTCCCTCGACGAGGTCGCCGACCGCGCGGCCGAGGCGTGGGACCTCGGCGCGACCGAGGTGTGCATGCAGGGCGGCATCGACCCCGAGCTGCCGGCGACGGCGTACTTCGACCTGGCGGCGGCGGTCAAGAAGCGCGTGCCCGAGATGCACGTGCACGCCTTCTCCCCCATGGAGGTCGTCAACGGCACCGCCCGCACCGGGCTCTCCATCGAGGACTTCCTGATCAAGGCCCGCGAGGCGGGGCTCGGGTCGCTGCCCGGCACCGCCGCGGAGATCCTCGACGACGAGGTGCGCTGGGTCCTGACGAAGGGCAAGCTGCCCACCAGCACCTGGGTCGAGATCGTCTCCACCGCGCACCGCGTGGGGCTGCCGACGACCAGCACGATGATGTACGGCCACGTCGACCACCCGCGGCACTGGGTGGGCCACCTGCGGGTGCTCGCCGGCATCCAGGACCGGGCCCGCGAGGCCGGGGCCGGCGGGTTCACCGAGTTCGTGCCGCTGCCGTTCGTGCACACGTCCTCGCCGATATACCTGGCCGGCGTCGCGCGGCCCGGTCCCACCCACCGCGACAACCTCGCGGTGCACGCGATGGCGCGCATCCTGCTGCACGGGCGCATCGACAACATCCAGACCTCGTGGGTCAAGCTCGGGGTCGAGGGCACCCAGGCCATGCTCCGCGCCGGCGCCAACGACCTGGGCGGCACCCTGATGGAGGAGACCATCAGCCGGATGGCCGGCTCCGAGCACGGCTCGGCCAAGACGGTCGAGGAGCTGCGCGAGATGGGCGCCGGCATCGGCCGCCCCGTCCACGAGCGCACCACCCTCTACGGGACCCGCTGACGAGCAGTCACCTTCGCACCACCCACCAGTCAGTCCTGCACCACCGAGGCGTCAGCGCCGCACCCGGGTGGGTGCAGAACTGACGCCTCGATGGTGCGAATGTGACTGGTCGGGCGCTAACCGCGCCCGCTCGAGGAGCGGGCTCGACGCGAGACCGAGTCGATGGCGACGGCGAGCAGCAGCACCGCACCGGTGACGATGAAGCGCACCGAGGAGTCGACGTTCATCAGGTTCAACCCGCTCTGGATCGACTGCAGCACGATGATGCCGAGCAGCGCCGAGTACGCCGACCCGCGCCCGCCGAAGAGGCTGGTCCCGCCGATGACCGCTGCGGCGATGGCCGTCAGGTTGGTGTCGGTGGTGCCGCTGCTCTGCGAGACGGAGGTCAGCTGTCCGGCCAGCAGGATGCCGCCCAGTGCCGCGAACGACGAGGTCAGGGCGAAGACCGAGACGTAGACCCGGGTCACCTTGATGCCCGAGCGGCGTGCCGCCTCCTCGTTGCCGCCGGTGGCGAAGACGTGGCGTCCCCACCGGGTGCGGCGCAGCGCGAAGTCCATCACGACCACCAGGAAGGCGAAGAGCACCGGCAGGTAGCTCCACCCCCGGTCGATGCCCAGGTAGTAGGTCAGGTAGCCCAGGCCGAGGCCGAGCAACGCGGCCTTGACCGCGACGCCGACCGGGCTGCCCGGGGTCAGGCCGGCCGCCTTGCGCCGACGGATGTCGAGCAGCTTGGAGCCCACGTAGACCAGCACCACGAGCGCGACCAGCCCGTAGGCCTGGGCATCGGTCAGGAAGCGGTCCCGGGCGAACTCTCGCAACCCGGAGTCCTGCGGCAGCACGATGGTGCCCTGGTCGCCGAGCACGTAGAGCAGCGCTCCCTGGAAGGCCAGCAGGCCGGCCAGCGAGAACACGAAGCTCGGCACGCCGACCTTGACGTACAAGAACGCGTAGAGGCACCCGATGGCCAGGCCGACGCCGACGCCCGCGAGCATCGCCACGACCAGCGACAGGCCCTCGTTGACGACGAGCACCGCCATGGTCGCCGCCGCGAAGCCCGACACCGAGCCGACCGACAGGTCGATCTCGCCGAGCAGCAGCACCAGCACGATGCCGAGCGCGATCACCCCGGTGGGGGCCGCGAACTGGGTGATCGAGACCAGGTTGCGGCTCGAGAGGAACGTCGGCTCGTTGAGCTGGAACACCAGGCAGATGACGATCAGGCCGAAGACGACCGGCAGCATGCCGAGCTCGCCGCCCTTGAGGCGGGCCCAGGTGGAGTGCAGGTAGCCCTGCAGCCCCTGGTGCCGGATCAACCGTTCGTCGGCCGCGTCGGCCGCCACGACGGACCCGGTCGCGTCTTCGGTGCGCTTGTCGAGGGTCTCACTCATCGCCGGCCTCCGCGTGGGTCTGCGCGCCGGTGCGCTGGGCGCGGGCCGTCACGACGTTGTCGGAGGCGCCGGTGATCGCCGCCACCAGCTCCTCGGTCGAGACGTCCTCGGTGCGGAACTCCGCCGCGTTCCGCCCCAGGCGCAGGACGACGATGCGGTCGGCGACCGCCTGGACGTCGGCCATGTTGTGGCTGATCAGGATGACCCCGAGACCCGTCTCGCGCAGCCGTTCGACGAGGTTGAGCACCTCCGCGGTCTGGGCGACGCCCAGCGCGGCGGTGGGCTCGTCGAGCATCACCACCTGCGGCTTGCCGACCAGGGACCGCGCGATCGCGACCGTCTGGCGCTGACCGCCCGAGAGGGCGGCGATGGGGATCCGCACCGAGGGGATCTTGGCGGACAGGGTGCGCAGCAGCCGCCACGACTCCTTCTCCATCTCGATCTCGTCGAGCACCGGACCGGTGGTCCGCTCCTGGCCCAGGAACAGGTTGGCCACGACGTCGAGGTTGTCGCACAGCGCCAGGTCCTGGAAGACGGTCGCGATGCCGAGGGCCTGGGCGTCCTTGGGACCGCCCACGGTGACCTTGCGTCCGGCGAAGGTGATGTCCCCGCCGTCGGGCTGGTAGACCCCGGCGATCACCTTGACCAGCGTGGACTTGCCGGCGCCGTTGTCGCCGACCAGGGCCACCACCTCCCCGGCAGCCACCTCCAGCGAGACGTCGGTGAGAGCCTGGACGGCACCGAACCGCTTGTTGATGCCGGTGAGGGACAGGACGTGGGTGTCCCTCACCGGTCGCGTCGTCGTGGTGGTCATCAGGAGATGCCAGCCTCCTGGCAGACCTTCGCGTAGTCCCCGGTGCAGATGTCGGAGGCGTCGTAGAAGCCGTCCGCGATGACCGTGTCGGCGACGTTGTCCTGGGTCACCGCGATCGGGTCGAAGATGTAGGAGGTGACGCCGTTGTAGTCGCTCTGGGTGACCCCGGTGTCGGTGGTCTCACCCACCTCCTCGCCCGTGGCCAGCTCGACGGCCACCTCGGCCGCGGTCTCGGCCTCGATCGGGATCGGCTTGTAGATGGTCAGCGCCTGCTCACCGGCGAGGATGCGCTGGATCGCAGCGATCTCCGCGTCCTGGCCGGTGATCGGGGGCAGCGAGTCCCGCGAGACGCCGGCGCCGGTCAGGGCCGCCACGACACCGCCCGCCTGGCCGTCGTTGGCGGCGTACACGCCGTTGATCTCGGCGGGCTTGTACTTGCTGAGCTGGTCGCTGGTCCACTGCTGGGCGTTCTCGGGGCTCCAGTCGGGGTTGTCGTACTCCTCGAGGATCGTCACCCCGCTGGAGTCGATGACGCTGTGGGCACCCGCCTTGAACTGTGCGGCGTTGGGGTCGCTGGGCGCACCGTTGAGCATCAGGATGCTGCCCTGGTCGTCCATCGCCTCGATGAGCGCCTCGCCCTGCATCTGGCCGACGGTCTCGTTGTCGAAGGACATGTAGTAGTCGGCGCCGTCGATGAAGCGGTCGTAGGCGATGACCGGCACGTCCTGGCCCTGGGCCTCGGCGACCATCCCGGTCGCGCCCGCGCCGTTGACCGGGTCGAGCACCACGACGTCGGCGCCGGCGGTCAGGGCACTGGTCAGCTGCTGGGCCTGCTTCTGCTCGTCCTGGTCGGCGTTGAAGTAGTCGACCTCGCACTCGCTGCACAGCTCGGCGACCTTCGCCTCGAAGAGCGGCTTGTCGAACGCCTCGTAGCGCGTCGTCTTGGACTCGGGCAGCAGGAGCGCGATCGTGCCGCCGGCGGAGCTCGAGGAGCCGTCGTCGGAGCCGGAGGTCTGGGCGTCGTTGGCGCCGCAGGCGGACAGGCCGGCACCACCGATGACGATGGCGGTCGCGAGCGCCGCGACGCGGGGCAGGGATGTGAACACGGGAGTCTCCTCGAGCTGATGGGGCCGGACGGCCACGACGGTCTGGGACGAGTGTCAGGCGTCACACTCTTGTCGTCAAGATCTGAACGCAAATCGCCTGATCGCCTCCAGAAATCCGTCATTGCCATCACGTCGTGCCGACAACTCCTTGACCGCACGATGCGGTGTGCGTCACAGTTCGCACCATGAGCTCCGCCCCCGGGTCCACCGCAGCACTGCGCACCGCCAACCAACGCCGCGTGCTCGCAGTGCTGCGCGGACGCCCCCTGGAGCACCCCGAGGAGGGCCCGGACCGCGACGCCGACAGCTTCACCCAGGCCGAGCTGGCGAGGGCGACGGGACTCGCCCCGGCCACGATCTCCAACATCGTGCGAGACCTCGGCGCAGCAGGACTCCTGGAGTCCGACCCCGGCAGCGGGCGCCGCGGGTCGTCGGTGCGGATCGGTCCCGGCGCCGGCCACGTGCTGGGCATCGACTTCGGCCACAGCCACGTCGCCGTCACCCTGGCCGACACCATGGGCCGCCCGCTCGGCGAGACCCGCCGCAAGATGGCCGCCGGGCTCGACCACGCCAGCGCACTCGACCAGGCGCGCCGGATGGCGCTGGAGCTGGCCGACGAGCTGGGCCTGCCCCACCCGGAGGGACGGCTGCCCGGGAGCCTGCACCACGTGGGGCTCGGGCTGCCCGCCCCCGTCACCGACGACACCATCAGCTCCTCGGAGATCTTCCCGGGGTGGGAGGGCGTCGACGCCCGCCGAGCCGCCGAGCAGCACCTCGGCGTGCCGGTGTCCATCGAGAACGACGCCAACCTGGGCGCCCTGGCCGAGCACCGCCGCGGCGTGGCGCGCGGCCACCGCAGCTCGGTCTTCATCAAGATCTCCTCCGGCGCCGGCGCCGGCATCATCATCGACGGGCAGGTCTTCCGCGGCGCGCGGGGCACCGCCGGCGAGATCGGGCACCTGACGCTCGACGAGCAGGGGCCCGTCTGCCGGTGCGGCAGCCGTGGCTGCCTCGAGGCGTACACCTCGGTCGAGACCGTGCAGGCCCTCATGGCCGCGCAGCTGCCCGAGGCCACGCTCGACGACATCATCGAGGCCGCCACGTCGGGCTCCGTCGCTGCTCGTCGAGTCTTCGAGGACTCCGGGCTGCACCTGGGATGGGGCCTCGCCAGCGTCGTCAACCTGATCAACCCCGACGTGGTCGTGGTGGGTGGCGACATGGCCCGTGCCGGCGAGCTGCTGCTCGAGTCGGCCCGGCTCGGCCTGCGCCGCCACGCGCTCAGCGCCGTCGCACAGACCCCCGTGCTGGCCAGCGAACTGGGCGAGCGAGCGAGCCTGCTCGGCGCCGCGCTGCTCGCCGCGGACCGCACCGAGCTGGTCGGCGGGGGGGCCGTCACGGCCCCCGGGTCACCCCGAGGGGCCTGAGCGGCCCCGGCACGGGCGTTGCACGATGGGGCGCATGGCCGTCACCTGGACCAACGCCCTGCTCGCCGCCGGTTCCGCGCTCGCGGGGGCCCTGGCCGTCGTCGTGCTCACGCACCTGGTCGTGCGCCTCCTGGCCCGCCGCTGGCCGCCCGCCTCGCGCCTGGCGCACTCGGCGCGGCGGCCGTTCCGGGCCCTGGTCGTGCTGCTCGCACTGAGCGGCTGGGTCGCCGGGGTCCGCCCAGACCCGTCCTCCGACTGGGCGACCTGGTGGGACGCCGCGGCCCTGGCCCTGCGCGTCCTGGCGATCGGCGCGGGCGGGTGGCTGCTGACCGCCGTGCTGCTCTTCGTCGAGGACCTGACGCTGGGCCGCACCCGCACCGACGTGCGGGACAACCGGCTGGCCCGACGGGTGCGCACCCAGGTGCTGCTGGTGCGCCGGCTCACGATCGCGCTGGTGACCATCGTGACCATCGGCGCGATCCTCTTCTCCTTCCCCGCCGTGCGCACCATCGGGGCCAGCGTGCTCGCCTCGGCCGGCCTGATCTCGGTCGTCGCGGCCCTCGCGGCGCAGTCGATGCTCGCCAACGTCTTCGCGGGCATGCAGCTGGCCTTCAACGACGCCGTGAAGGTCGACGACGCCGTCATCGTCGAGGGAGAGTGGGGCACCATCGAGGAGATCACCCTGAGCTACGTCGTGGTGCGGATCTGGGACGAGCGCCGGATGATCCTGCCCTCGACGTACTTCACCACCACGCCCTTCCAGAACTGGACGCGCAAGAACTCCGAGCTGATGGGCTCGGTCGAGCTCGACCTCGACTGGCGCACCGGGGTCGACGCGCTGCGCGAGCACCTGCCCTCGGTGATGGAACGCGCCGGCGAGATGTGGGACGGCCGCGTCTCGCACGTGCAGGTCACCGACGCCGTGGGCGGCTGGGTGCGGGTGCGCGTCCTGGTCACGTCGTACGACGCTCCCACGCTCTACGACCTGCGCTGCCACGTGCGCGAGGAGCTGGTGCGCTGGGTGCGCGAGCAGCACACGGAGGCGCTGCCGGTGCGGCGGCTGCTGCTCGACGGGCAGTGAGCCGCCGCGGCGCCGAACGGGTGGGACGACCGGCCGCGCCGCGTGGCTACGGTGGAGCCATGAGCACCGGACCGAACGAACAGGACGACACCTACGGCGACTACTCCGTCGAGGAGAGCGACCAGCTGACCGGCGAGGACACCCTCGCCGACGGCGACGTGGAGGACCAGCTCGACCGCGGCTACTCGCCGCCCGAGAAGTACTCCCCCGGTCAGGGCTTCGGCAACACGCCCTACGAGGAGGCGAGCGGCGAGTCGCTCGACCAGCGGGTGGCCCAGGAGGTCCCCGAGCCCGACCCGTACGCCGAAGCGGAGGCCGAGGCCGATCGCGAGCAGGTCGCCGGCGAGGTCGGCGACGAGCGCGCCGGGCGCCTCGTGGACCCCGACGAGGGCCTCGGCGAGGACCTGGAGAAGGACCTGGTCGGCGACGACGTCGGCATCGACGGCGCGGCCGCCTCGGCCGAGGAGGCCGCGGTGCACGTCGTCCCCGACGACCCGGCCGACGCCTGACGCACGACCGCGGGTGGGCATAGGGTCCCGGGCATGAGCGAGCAGCCGTCCCGGGCCCTGCACCACCTCGACCTGTGGGTCGGCGACCTCGAGCGCGCCGTCGACGAGTGGGGCTGGCTCCTCGGCGAGCTGGGCTGGGAGATCGACCTCCCGGGCACGTCGTGGTGCCACCCCGACGGCACCTACCTCTTCGTCGAGCACTCCCCCGACCAGCACGACGCGGCGTACGACCGGATGCGGGCGGGGGTCAACCACCTCGCGCTGTGCACCGACTCGCGCGCCCTGCTCGACCGGATCCGGGCGGAGTCGACCGCTCACGGGTGGCACGAGATGTAGGCCGACCGCTACCCGCACGCCGGCGGCGAGCAGCACACCGCGCTCTACGTCGAGAGCTCGGAGGGCTTCGAGGTCGAGGTCGTCCTGATGGACTGAGTCCCGCCTGCGCCGGGCGGCGCGGAGGAGAAATTGAAAGAACCGCCGGAGTCTCGGGTCTCCGGCGGTTCTGTTGAAGAATGTACAACGTCGCGGGAGCCCTCACCAGTAAAACCTGGGATTCGTGACCGCCCTCACGTCTTTTTACCCAGGGCGCGGGAGGAACGGCCCCGGACCACCGGGGTGGCCCACCCCGGGCCGCGGGCGGACTACGGTGAGCCACATGAGCACCACGCAGCCCACCCCGGGTGACGAGCCGACCCAGCCCAGCACCGAGCCGACGACCGAGCCGACCACCGGGCCTACCGGCAGGAAGGCCGGCGACGACCCGCTGCGCGGCTCGCGCACCAGCGGCCTCTACGCAGCCGTGGTCGGGCTGGGCGTGCTCCTGGTGCTGCTGATCATCTTCATCGCCCAGAACACCGACACCACGACCGTGCGGTTCCTCTCCTTCGAGGGCGAGACCCCCGTGGCGGTGGCGATGAGCATCGCCACCGCCCGCAGCCAGC
>NZ_JBDYKJ010000093.1:0-16316 GCF_040012395.1 Nocardioides sp. 31GB23
AACTTGCCGGAGTAGGTGCCGTCGCCGTTGTCGTGCAGGGCGAGGTAGGTCTCGTGCTTGGCGCGGCGGGACTCGCGGCCGAGCATGATCGCTTCGTGCTTGTCGGCCAGGTCGCGGTCGACGATGTCGAGCATCCGTCGGGCGGCTTGCCGTAGTCGTTTGGCGTTCATGGCTCGACCTGACCTGGTGCCGATGCCGGTGGCCTTGTTGACCAGGACCTCCTCGGCGGCCGAGAGCTGCTCGGGGGTGGTTTCGAGGGGTGCTTGTTCGGCGGCGCGGACGATGACGCGGACCTGGTCGGCGCGCAGCTGCCCGGCGGCGTAGGCCTCACGTGTGTGGTGGTACTTGGTCTTGAGGAGCTGGGCGAGGTGGAGTCCGCCGGCGTTGATCTCGCGGGTAGTGCCGGTCAGTGCGGCGGCCCAGGCGTCGGTGCCGGTGGCGGCCTCGTCGGCGGCGACCTGGCGGCGTTCGGCCTCGGCGAGGACCTTGAGGCGCAGCGCCTCGGTCTGGGACTCCAGGGTCGCCAGTGTGGTGAGCAGCTGGCCGAGCTCGTCGCGGTGCACCCGGTCGAGCGCGACCTCGTGGGCCCGGGCCAGGTGGGCGCTCGCCTCGCTCACCGCGGGGGCCGCGGTGGGGGTGGGGAGCGCCTGGACCGTCATGGGTTCATTCTCTCAAGGCACAGAGAGGATGGGAACACCAGTTCGACAATCTGTGGAGAACTTCTCGCACCTGTCGCGACGCCGTGCATCGCGGCTGGAGATGCGCCAACGGCCGCCCCGAGCGGGGCGGCCGTTCGCGGTGTGCAGGGGTCGGGCTCAGCTCTCGATGGCGCTGGTCTCGCGCTCGGGAGAGGTGGATCCGATCTCGATCTTGCGCGGCTTCGCCTTCTCGGCGACCGGCACGACCAGGCGCAGCACGCCGGCGTCGTACGTCGCCTCGATGCGGTCGAGGTCGAGGTTGTCGCCGAGGACCAGCTGGCGGCTGAAGACGCCGGTGGGTCGCTCGGAGGCCAACCGCTCCCAGTCGCCGTTCCGGGCGACGCGCTCGGCGCGCACGGTCAGCACGTTGCGCTCGACGTCGAGGTCGATGCTCTCGCGGTTGACGCCCGGCACGTCGAGCTCGATGACGAACTGCTCGCCCTCGCGCCAGGCGTCCATCGGCATGACGGCCGGGCGGTTCGTCGTCCCCAGCAGCTGCTGGGTCAGGCGGTCGAAGTCGCGGAAGGGGTCGGTGGATCGCAGCAACATGGGGTGTCCTCCTTGAGTTCGGATGGTGGTCGGTCGGATGGTCCAGACGGTCTGCGTAAGCCCGCCGTACCTGTATTCGTGGTTACAGGTTTGTTGTAATCCATCCAGTAGGTCAGACTCAAGTGGCGGGGCTGAGAATTCTCTGAGATTCGGCCGAGACGGAGGTGGCGGCGATGGCGGTGCGAGCCCAGGGGGTGTTCGCGATCTCGGTGGCGGCGCAGATGGTGCGCATGGAGGTGCAGAACCTGCGCGTCTACGAGCGGCGCGGCCTGCTCAACCCCGACCGCACCGAGGGCGGCAACCGGCTCTACAGCGAGGCCGACATCGAGGTGCTGCACCGCATCCGCGAGCTGCTCGCCGACGGCCTCAACCTGGCGGGCGTGGCGCGGGTGCTGGAGCTCGAGGCGGAGGTGCGCCGACTGCGCTCACAGCTCGCCTCGAGGCGCCGAGACTGAGAAAAACCGGGAGAAAGGCCCGCCAGGTCGCGGTTTCGGGGGGTTTGCTGGTTAGGGTGCGGTGAACGACGGACCCCACGACGAGCAACATGATGAAGGAGAACTGCATGAACAAGGGAGAGCTTCGCGAGACCGTGGCCAAGGAGACCGGGCTGACCGGTGCCGACGCCGAGCGTGCCGTCGACGCCGCGCTGTCGGCGATCGTCTCGGCTGTGGCCAAGGGTGAGCGCGTGAGCATCGCCGGTTTCGGCACCTTCGAGCCCCGTGAGCGTTCGGCTCGCGAGGGTCGCAACCCGCAGACCGGCGAGACCATGCAGATCGCCGCGACGACCGTCCCCGGCTTCAAGGCCGCGGCCGCGTTCAAGAAGGCCGTCTCCGGCTGATCCAGCCACTGACGCCAACGAGGGCCGGGCTCCGCTTCACGCGGAGCCCGGCCCTCGGTCGTTGGTGGGTGTGTCTCGCTCAGGCGGCGGACTGCACCAGGCGCGGGGGCGCCGGGTGGCGGCGTACGTCGGCGGGCGGCTGGCCACGGCGCAGCAGCGAGCCGACGACGATGCCGGCGACGAGCGAGAGGGCCGCCCACGCGACGAGCGCGAGCGCGATGAGGGTGAGGGTGGTCAGCACGGGTCTCCCTGGGGGGTGGGGAACGGCCTGGTGATCCACTGTGCGGTTGCTGTGCCGGCGTGTCAGGGGGATGGCAGAGAATCCGCGGTGGACTAGACCATCATGCCTCAGCAGGAGTCGGACTGGAAGTGCGTCCTGTCACTCCCGGGTCGCCCGAGGGTGGCGACGGCCGCCTCGATCTGGTGGACGTCGAGCTTGTGGCCGTCGCGGAAGGCGCGTCCGATGGCGACGGCCAGCGGCAGGGGCGCCAGGCACCACAGGCAGACGACGAGCGTCGTCGCGATCAGCAGGTCCATGTTGCCCTCCAAGGTCTTCTTGCCCTGATGCCCGGTAGTTCGTCGCTTGAACCGTCGGCGGATGTAAAAATCCGGCGGTGGTCCAGACCTCGGTGGGCGTGGCCCTGGTCGGTGCGGGCGCGAGGTGGAATGTGCGGCCGTGACGCGCTGTTGACGCGGACGTGCCTACCGGACTGTGGATCGCCCTCGCGGCCGTCGTGATCGCTCTCGCCTTCGGTGCCTACCGCGCCCTGACGGACGGGCGGTTCCGCGGCACTCACGAGGTGCGTGGTGCTGCCGGTGGCGCCGATGCAGCGGCCGCGGAGCCGGCGGTGGCCGAGCGGACCGTCTGGGACGACGTCGTCGCGGCCGTGCCCGACGCGCAGCTGGGGGAGCGGGCGACCTTCGTGCAGTTCTCCTCGGCGTTCTGCGCGCCCTGCCGCGCGACGCGTCGCACGCTGAGCGAGGTGGTCGAGCTGGTGCCGGGCGTGGTGCACCTCGAGGTCGACGCCGAGCACCACCTCGACCTCGTACGCCGCCTCGACGTGCTGCGCACCCCCACCACCCTCGTCCTCGACGCGTCGGGCCGCGAGGCCACCCGCGCCGCGGGGGCGCCGCGCAAGGAGACCGTGCTGGCGACCCTCGGCTCGGTCGTGGGCGACGGCTCGGCACCTCCGGCCTGATCCCGGGGTTTGACCCCCTCGACGTCGGCTCATGATGGAGTTGTGAAGGCACCCGGCAGGCTCGCGTCCCTGGTCGCCACGACCGCCATCGTCCTCCTGGCTGCGGGGTGCTCGATCACGTCGTCGATCGAGCGCGACGAGCTCGAGCAGGAGATCTCCACCCAGCTGGAGAACGAGGTCGGGGTCGCCCCCGACGACGTCGAGTGCCCCGAGGACCTGGACAGTGAGGTCGGGGCGACGGTGGTCTGCGTGCTCACGGCCGGCGAGGACGAGCTCGACGTCACGGTGGAGGTCACCTCGGTCGAGGACGGTCGAGCACTCTTCGACATCGCGGTCGAGGACCCGGCGGACGGGCAGTCGTGACGGCCGTGGGTGCGCAGGCTTGAGGCGTCAGCGGCCACCGGGAGCTACTCGTAGGAGACCAGCTGCGGCTGGGCGGTGCGGACCTGGAGGTCCTGCGCGGGGCTGGTCATGGTGACCGTGCCGTCGACGTCGCGCCACGGCCCGTTGCCCAGCCGCCACCGTGCGCCCCACGTGGTGGTGAGGTCGAGCGTGACGGGGCCGGCCTCGGTGTAGCGGTGCGAGACGTATTGGTCCATCGGCACGCCGCGCGCCCAGGGCCGCCCGGGGTCGGTGGTGGTCATGGTCTCGCCGTTGCCGAGGCTCCAGGTGAAGCTGGCCGGGCTGATGTCGAAGGTGACCGGGCGCCCGAGCAGCTGGACGGTCTCGGTGAACGGCTCGGCCTGCGTGTGCAGGATCGTGTCGAAGTTGACCAGCGTCTCCCCGCCCGGCGGCTGCACCTCCAGGGGTGCCTCCGGCAGGGGGATGCGGCGGAAGGCCTCGAGGATGCGGCCCGGGGTCAGGACGGGTGCGGTTGCTGCGGCGACGGGGTCGCCGGGCTCGATGCACTGTTGGGGTTGCAGGCTGGTACTCCCGTCCGGGTACTGCGCCCAGACGTTGTAGAGCGTCCCGTCATTGCCGCAGGTCGCGGCACCTGCGCAGCCATAGAACGCATTGGGTCCTGCGATGCCATCCCCGCGGACGCACTGAGGGTCCAGAATGTATTCGACCTGACTGGTCGATCCGGACGCAGCCTCGGTGGCAGACGACGTCTGGCTCGCTTGGTGCTCCTCCAACCAAGCGTTGAAGTATGAGGCTCCCGCTGAACCGCCTGCGTTCGAGTCGCCGGGGTCTGCAGTGGCCGGTGGAGCCGCGCAGACCATCGCGAGGAACCCGACGATCGCGACCAACGCCCTCATGACGTCTCGCTGGTCGCGATGGTGAAGTTGGCGACCTGCCATTCTCCACCTGTCCAGTTCAGTTCGAAGAGATAGTCAGCGCTACCCGCTGGTGTCTGCTGCTTGGTGCCGTCGCTTTCGAGGATCACTTGCTTGGGTTGCTCAACGGTGACCGAGATTGCTGCCTTGCCGTCGGGAGGGTTCTGCGAGGGGGCCAGGCTGGACGCGGTCCACGCCGCGCCCTCAATGCTTCCTCCGCTGTCCCAGGCATCCGAAATCAGTTGCTCAAAACCAGCACAGGCGCTGCAAGAGTTCGCGTGGAGTGCCTGAAGTTCACGCACCTCTCCGGTCTGAAAGGCCGTGCTGAAGACCTCGAGCCAGTGCTCGACAAACGCAACCGCACCGTCATCAGTCTTCTTCTCCCACGCCTCTTTCTCCACCGCCGCACTCGCACTCGGCGAGGCCGAGACGCTCGCGGTGGGAGTCGGGTCGGCGACCTGGGGCGTGGGGTCGTCTCCACCGCAACCGGCCAGGGCGAGCGCGGCCGCGCCGGCGGCGTACGCGAGGTGTCGTCTCATCTGTTCTGCTTTCCCGAGAGGGCGCCCACGGGAGCGGGGTGGGCGCGATTCACGGTAGAGACCTACCCAGTTCGGCGCCAGGTCTCACCTGGCGCCTGTGGACAAGCCCCGCAGCGCCCGCAGGTCAGGCGGGCGAGAGGTAGTCGGCCGCGTCCTCGACACCCCGCTCGAGCCGGGACACGTCGACGCGCACCATGTGCTCGATGACCTGCTCGAACGAGACGCTGGGGGTCCAGCCGAGCTGCTCGCGCGCCTTGGTCGGGTCGCCCACGAGGTCGGCGACGTCGGCGGGGCGCATCAGCGCCGGGTCCTGGCGCAGGTAGCCCTCGGGCGAGCCGAGCCCCGCGGCGGCGAAGGCCACCTCCACCACCTCGGCCAGGGGCCGGGAGGCGCCGGTGGCGACGATGAAGTCCTGCGGGTCGTCGAGCTGCAGCATCCGCTGCATCGCGACCGCGTAGTCGCCGGCGAAACCCCAGTCGCGGCGTACGTCGAGGTTGCCCAGCACCACTTCGTCGCGCCGCCCGAGCGCGATCTCGGCGACCGAGCGGGTGATCTTGCGGGTCACGAACTGCTCGCCGCGCAGCGGGCTCTCGTGGTTGTAGAGGGTGCCGGTGGCGGTGAACAGCCCGTAGGACTCGCGGTAGTTGACGACCAGGTGGTGGGCGAACGACTTCGACGCGGCGTACGGCGAGCGCGGGTGGTGGGGGGTGCCCTCGGTCTGGGGCTGCTGGTCGGAGGTCCCGAACATCTCCGAGCTCGAGGGCTGGAAGAACCGCGGCGACCAGCCGTGCCGGTCGCGGAAGGCGACGAGCTCCTCGAGCATCCGCAGCACCGCGAGCCCGTTGGTCTCGGCGACCACCTCGGCGTGCCCCCACGACGCGCCCACCGACGAGAAGCCGGCGAGGTTGTAGATCTCGTCGGGCTGCAGCCCCTCGAGCACCGCCGCCCAGCCCTCGTGGTCGCGCTGGTCGAGGTCGACCAGCTGCACGCCGTCGAGGTAGGCGTAGGCCCGCCCCAGCGTCAGCGGCGCCCACCGGCTGCCTGGGCGCAGCGTGCCGACCACGTGGTAGCCCAGCGAGCGCAGGTGCCGGGCCAGGTAGACGCCGTCCTGGCCGGCCACGCCGGTCACGAGGGCGGTGCGCGTGCGGCCGGCGGGTCGGGTGCTCATGGTGCGACGACCCTAGCGTCGCGCCTTTCGCGCGTCCCCGATCTTGGTGACGTACGCCGGCGCCGCGCCCCACGCGACGCCCCGGGGTGTGTCCTGGGCAGATGAGTCTGCTGCACCGAGCGCCCACGACGACCTGTCCCCAGTGCGGTCACTCCTGCCTGGGGCCGGTGCAGCGGGCGCTGGAGCCGCTGGTGTGGTCGCAGCGCTGCTGCCACGTGCTGGTCGACGACCCGTGGTCCTACTACGGCGGCGACGAGTGCGGGTGCTCCGGCGAGCTGCACCAGCGCCGGCTACTCCACCGCCCCCGTGTCAGGGCGGCCGCCCGCGGGCGACTCGTCGGTCGCGCCCGGCTCCACTGAGACCGACGACCGGATCTGGATCGTGGCGGCCGACGGAGCGTTCCCGATCGGCACCACGGGCGCCGGCTGCGCGTCGACGGGCGGCAGGTGTGCGTGCACCCGTAGGTCATGGCTGGGGGACTCCTCGATCCAGATGCGTTCTGCCTCCGCCTCGATGAGCACGTTCTCGATGGCGGCGAGCAGGGCGTCCTGCAGGGTCTGGTCCAGGCCCGGGAACAGGCTGACGATGCGACGTCCGGTGTATCGGGTCATGTCAGGCCAACGACCTTTCGCTGGAGAAGTGACGCGCCGGTAACCTTTCTCATCATGCAAGACGCGTGTCCGATTGGTGAGACGTGATGCGGAATACCCGAGGTGCGGATCGTATTGTCACCCACATGATCACGACTTGGCTCACGAAGCGGCGCGCAGTCGACCACTGCCGCATGCGCTCGAGCCTGTGTCGGATGTCGTGACGGCGCTGCCTTTCCTCCTGCTCCTCGTCTGAGCACGCGCAGCGCCGTCGACCGCGACCCACAGGGCCGCGGTTCCAGCCGTTCCGGCGACGCCATCCTCAGGAGAGACATGTCGAGCACGACCACCGAGCGCACCTCCGCGCCCGCCCCGCAGGTCCAGACCACTGGTCGGACCACCAGCCAGGCCACCGGTCAGGACAACCAGCAGGTCCGGCCGCCCGCCGGCGGCATCGACCCCCGCGGCCCGCAGTTCGCCGCCGGCGTCACCGCCCTGGTGCTGATCGCGATCCTCGGCCTGCCGCCGCTCGCGGCGCTGGTGCTGACCATCGCCCAGGCCTCCCTCTTCGCGCTCGGCGCCGCCCGCGGCGTGCAGCACACCCCGCACGCGTGGGCCTTCAAGCGGTTCATCCGCCCCCGGCTCGCCGCCCCCGACGAGCTCGAGGACCCGGCCCCGCCGCGCTTCGCGCAGAGCGTCGGCCTGGTCTTCACCCTGGTCGCGATCGCCGGGTACGCCGCCGGCCTCACAGTCCTGGCCCAGGTCGCGATCGGCTTCGCGCTGGTCGCCGCCACCCTCAACGCCGTCTTCCGGTTCTGCCTCGGCTGCGAGATGTACCTGCTGATCAAGCGCGCCACCTCCTGAGACCTTCACACACTTCCCTGCACGTCAACGAAAGGCCTTTCTATGACCCGCGAGACCAGCCTCGTCACCACCCAGTGGGTGGAGGAGCACGCCCACGACGACAACGTCGTCCTCATCGAGGTCGACGAGGACACGACCGCCTACGACAAGGGCCACATCGCCGGCGCGATCAAGCTCGACTGGACCACCGACCTGCAGGACCAGGTGCGCCGCGACTTCGTCAACAAGCGCCAGTTCGAGGAGCTGCTCAGCGAGCGCGGTGTCGCCAACGACGACACCGTGGTGCTCTACGGCGGCAACAACAACTGGTTCGCCGCCTACGCCTACTGGTACTTCACGCTCTACGGCCACGCCGACGTCAAGCTGATGGACGGCGGCCGCAAGAAGTGGGAGCTCGACTCGCGCCCGCTCACCGACGAGGTGCCCAGCCGCGAGAAGACGTCGTACACCGCGACCGAGCAGGACCGCTCGATCCGCGCCTTCCGCGACGACACCGTCGCCGCGATCGGCACCCAGAACCTGATCGACGTGCGCAGCCCCGACGAGTACGCCGGCCGCCTGCTCGCCCCGGCCCACCTGCCGCAGGAGCAGGCCCAGCGCGCCGGCCACGTGCCGACCAGCCTCAACGTGCCGTGGAGCAAGAACTGCAACGACGACGGCACCTTCAAGTCCGACGAGGACCTCAAGGCGCTCTACGCCGAGGTCGGCATCGACGACTCCAAGGACACCATCGCGCTGTGCCGCATCGGTGAGCGCTCGTCGCTGACCTGGTTCGTGCTCAAGGAGCTCCTCGGCCACCAGAACGTGAAGAACTACGACGGCTCCTGGACCGAGTACGGCTCGCTCGTGGGTGTCCCGATCGCGCTCGGCGACGAGCCCGGCACCGCCGAGGACGCCTGATGTGCGGCGCGACGCAGGGCGGTCTCTCGCTCGACGGCATCGACGTGGCCAAGGAGGCCGTGGTGCAGGGGCAGGTGCTGCGCGACGGTGAGCCGGTGGCCAGCGCCTACGTGCGCCTGCTCGACCGCACCGGCGAGTTCACCGCCGAGGTCCCCACCTCCGCGACCGGGCACTTCCGGTTCTTCGCCGGCAACGGCGAGTGGACCCTGCGCACCCTGGCCCCCAAGGCCGACCCCGTGGACCGCCAGGTCCACGCCCAGGTGGGCGAGGTCGCCGAGGTCTCCATCAGCGTCTGAGCCATCTCTGGCACCATGGATCCCAGCGAGCCCCCGTGCAGCGGCACGGGGGTTCGTTGCGTCTCCGCCCAGAGAGGACACGTGCATGAGGTCATGTCGGGACGGCTCAGTGTGGGGTGCTTGAATTCAGCATGTTCACGGTTCTTCGCACTGCCTGCCTGCTCGGCGTCATGGTGATGGGCTTCGGGGCATGTGGTGGGGACGGTCCCGAGGCCACCGTGCCGAGCCCTGAGGCGGTGCTCTCAACCACCCCCGAGCCGCGGCTGCCGGAGGCCTTCGCTGCTTGCGACGCGGACGACGTCACGGAGGTCATCTCCATGGCCGATGCAGGACGCACCGTCCTGGTGGAGACGCGGACGGAGTACGGGGCCACCCAACCGGTCAACTGCCTGTTCTCGCTGCTGGGGACGTCAGCGGCAGTCACGGCCCAGGTCGATGCGACCACCTCACTCATGGGGCTGCAGGAGGTGACCGAGGCGACGCTGACCTACAAGTGGTCCTACCACCCGGACAGCGGTCTCAACATGATCATCACCGAGGAGTGATTCTCCGGCCGCGCCTCGTCAGCCGCCGTAGCGGGCTGCGATGTCGTCGAAGGCTTTGGGGCAGAACGCGGTCGCTGCGCGCATCATCACCGGGTACTCGGCCTTCTTGACGCCGGCCGAGTCGAGGCCAACCTCCGCGAGCTCGATGCCAAAGTCATCGACGTTCTTGCCGTCCGTGCTCAGCAAGCCGAAGCACGTGAGCTCGAGCAGGTCTTTCACCAGGGAGTCGGACGCACCGGCGAAGCTCTGGGTCTCGGTCTGCACCGTGTAGATCGCGACGGCCCGGAAGTCCGAGTCCTGAGGTTCGGGCACCTCGGGTGAGGTGGGTGCGGGTGTGGGCGACACCGCGGACTCCGAGGCCGCATCGTCGAGCGGTGTCTCGGAGGATGTTGCGGGTCTCGCCTGCGAACCGGAGGGGTCGTCGCTTCCAGCGACGACCGCGGTCGCGGTCGCTGCCAGGCCCACGAGGACAACTGCCCCGACGGACAGCAGGACCACTCGCTTCCGCGTCAAGCGCGAGGTTGATGCTGCCGGCGTCCCGTGAGGGACACGGTCCGCGTGGTGAGCGTCCGTCGCGCCGGTCGCCGAAGCGTCGTCTTCACCCAGCAGCTGCGACTTGGCCCGGGCGAACTCGTCATCGGTGAGACTTCCGTCTGCGTGCAGCTCTGCGAGCTTGCGCAGCTGGTCAGGGACCGACATTCAGATTCGTTCTTCCTGCTCGTGGAGCTGGACCTCGTGGCCCGAGCCCCCTCTGGGGGACAACAGGGTTCACCCTGCGCCGTTGTTCTCGAACTGCTCGTCGAGCCACTCGCCGCAGCCCATGCCCCTCAGCGTGGGGTAGAGCTCGGCCATGGGCCGGCCTTCCGCTGCGAGGTCGTCGGCGATCTGCTGGCAGTTCGCGTCCTCACGCTGCTGGCCGTCACCGCCCGATAGGGCAATGCCGATGCCGGAGGCCAAGACGGCCAGCGCCACGACTGCCGCGCCGCCCACCACCCATGCTCGGCGCGTCAGTCCGGGCGAGGATCGGCCCCGGCCAGGGCTGTCGTGCTGGGACCGGGGATCGGCACCTTCCGCGCTCCTGGCGCCGTCGAGCAGGCGGCGCTTGGCGCGTGCGAACTCCTCATCGGTGAGCGCCCCGTCGCGGTGCAGCGCCGAGAGACCGTCGATGTCGTCGGCCAGACCCACGTCGTCCCCTTGCGTCGATCTTGCTTCGGCCGCCCCGGCCGAGGCACATCCTAGGTCGAGATCCCAGCAGGTCAGGTCAGCAGGAGGCGGTGTTCGTTCGGTGACGGCAGCGGTCGCGGTGCATTAGTGACCGGTCGATGGTGCACAACTGACTGCTCGGCGTTGTGTACGCACGTGGGGGGGTGGGTAGGTGGGGGCCGTGCCCGACGAGAGCAAGGCGGACCCGGCCGCCACCGACCCGTTCTGGGCGCCGGTACGCCGGCGGCACCCCGACGTCGATATCGTCCTGCTCCCGCCCGAGCGGGCTGCTGGCGAGCCGACCGAGCAGCCATCCGACCAGGCACCTGACCAGCCACCTGCCGACCCCGAGCTCCTGAGCCGGCTGTGGGCGATCGCAGTCGGTGGTGACGAGCCCACCGAGACCGCGGAGCGCCGGACCCAGGGCCGCCTGGAGACCACCTGGACCCGCGAGGGCGGCGAGTCGGTCGCGCCGGACACCGCCCAGGCCGTCGTACGCCGCGCGGCCGAGGCGCTGCGCGAGGCCGGGTGGCACGTGCTCGCCCCCGCCGAGGGGCTGCCCCGCGTGCAGGCGGGTCGTCCCGACGGCAGCGACCGCGCCGAGCTGCTGCTGCTCGTGGTGCCCGAGACCGGGCGGGTCGTGCTGCGCCACCGCAGCGGGTCGGAGGCGGCGGAGCGATGAGCCACATGGGGCTGGAGTACAACGCGCTGCGCGCCGGCAGCGAGCGCTGGGCGAGCCTGGGCGAGCTGCTCGAGGAGACCGCCCGCGACCTCGGCGCCGCCCCTACGGGCGGGCTGGCGCCGGAGTGCCAGGGCGCGGCGCGGGCGTTCCTGAGCGCCTGGGAGGGCTACGCGGGCGAGAGCGCCGCCATCGTCGACGGCTTCTCCACCGCGCTGGAGGAGGTCGCGGCCCGCACCGCCGCCGCAGACAGCAGCACCCGCGGCGACATGGAGGACCTCGACAGCCGCCTGGGGCCCGCCCGATGACCACCATCACCATCCCGGCCTCCGAGCCGGAGGTCCGCGAGCCCGAGGGCTCCCCGGCGGGCGCCGACCAGCTCGCGGAGCGGCTCTTCACCGCGGTCGGGCGCTACGACGAGGTCGCCACCGAGGCCGGCCACCTCCAGGCGCTGCAGGGCTGGTGGGGCGAGGCCTACGACGCCTACCGCGAGGCCGCCGGCCGCGCCGGCGACGAGCACGACGCGATGGCCACCACCCTGCGCCGGGTCGCGCGCGCGGTGGCGGCGTACGCCGACGACCTGCGCGCCCACCAGGCCACCGCCGACGACCTGATGGCCCGCAAGCGCGACCTCGACGCCGACCGCAGCGGTCTGGTCGCCGACATCAACGCCATCACCGACGCCACCCCGCAGGACATCGAGGTCATGCGGGGTCGAGCAGCCGACCTGCGCCTGGCCTACCGCCGCCTCGTCGAGGACCACGCCGACCTGCAGCGCGCGGTGCGGGAGAACGAGCAGCGGCTGCGCCAGGCGTTCGAGGCCGGCACCAGCCTGCGCGACGCCCTCTCGGCCACCGGCGGCGCGAGCGACACCGCCGTCGAGGCGATGGGCCGCGCCGGCGCGCCCGGGAGCGGCGCGAGCCCGAGCGAGGTGCAGCGCTGGTGGGCCGGGTTGACCGAAGCGCAGCAGCAGGCCGCGCTGGCGTCGTACCCCAGCCTGCTCGGCCAGGCCGACGGCCTGCCCGCCGGCGTGCGCGACGAGGCCAACCGGCTGCTGCTCGACGACGACCTGGCCACCCTGGCCAGCCAGCGCGACGACGGCACCCTCAGCGCCGAGGAGGAGCGGCGCCTCGAGAACGCCGAGCAGACCCGCGACGCGCTGGCCGACGCCGACGGGTTCACCGACCCGATCACCGGTGAGCAGCCGGGCGGGCGGCTGTGGCTCTACGACCCGGGCGCCTTCGACGGCGACGGCCGGGTCGCGGTGGCGATCGGCGACCCCGACACCGCCGCCGACGTGGCGGTGAGCGTGCCGGGCATCACCACCGAGACGGTCGACGTGGTCGGCGGGGTCAGCGACGCGACGAACCTCTACGAGGCGACCCGCTTCAACGGCGACGGCTCGAGCGTGGCGACCATGTTCTGGCTGGGCTACGACACCCCCGAGGGCGCGATCGACCTCGACACCATCACCCGCGGGCGCGCCGAGGACGGCGGCGAGCGCCTCGCCGACGCCATCGACGGCCTGCGCGCCTCCCGCCCGGGCGACGACGCCCACCTGACCGTGATCGGCCACAGCTACGGCTCCACCACGACGTCGTACGCCGCCACCGACCACGACCTCGGCGCCGACGACGTCGCCCTGATCGGCAGCCCGGGCGCGGGCCCCGCCGACACCGCCGACGACTTCAGCGTCGGCGAGGGCAACGTGTGGGTGGGGCGCAACAGCCGCGACGCGGTGACGTTCTTCGGCGACGAGGGTTGGCTGCACACCCCCGGCGGGCTGGGCATTGATCCGTCGTCGGAGGACTTCGACGCGCGCCGCTTCGAGGCCGAGTCGACCGAGCGGGGCGGCGTCCGCAGCTTCGAGGACCACAGCCGCTACTACGACCACGACTCCGAGTCGCTCTACAACCTCGGGCGCATCGTCGACGGCCAGCACGACGCGGTCAACGGCGCCGACCAGTCCTACGACCCGTGGTGGCGCTGGGCCGACGACCCCGAGGGCGAGCGCGAGCCCAGCGGCGACGTGCCCGGCCGCTCCGACACCACCCAGGACCAGCCATGAGAGCCGTCCAGGCGGCCCTCGCCGCGCTCGCGCTGCTCGCCCTGCCCGGCTGCGGCGTCGACGACGAGGAGGCGATGAGCGACCTCGACCAGCTCTCCGAGCAGCTGCTGGCCACCGGCGGCGAGGTCGTCGAGGCCCTCGAGGGCGCCGGGCTCGAGGTCGAGAGCGCCGCGGGTCAGGGGGACTACTGCCAGAGCGAGCCCGCGCCCGGCCTCACCTTCGTCGTCGGCGGCCGGGTCGCCGAGACGGCGCCGTACGCCGACCAGCTCGCTGTCGCGCTCAAGGCCGTGCAGGAGGAGGGCTGGGAGGTCGTCGACGAGGGCGAGCACGCCCGGGGCGACGAGCCGCCCATGCCGTACGCCCGCCTGGCCCGCGACGACTTCCAGCTCTCCCTCGACGACACGGTGCGCGAGGGATCTGACGCCCTGGTCTTCTCCCTCGACCGAGACGACGACTGCATCCGGGTCTCCGACGGCAGCGTGCAGCTCCCCGAGGACCTCGAGGAGATCCCGTTGGTCGAGTAACCCACCGTTGGTTGAGGAGGGACGAAGTCCCGTCTCGAAACCACCGTCGAGCACCACGCCGGGCCTTCGTTGGTCGAGCAGTGAGGAGCACCAGCGACGATCGTCGCCGAGACCCAGTGAGAATCACGCCTGCCGTACGCCGCACGGTCACCGGGTCTCGACACGCTCGAGCCATCAGCCCTCGCTGCTCAACAACGGTTGCGGTGGTTGAGGAGGGACGAAGTCCCGTCTCGAAACCACCAGCGAGCACCACGCCTGACGCCCGCCAGACGCGCATGTGATCCACTTCGGTGCGAGTTCGACCGCGACACCGCCGCATGCTGCAGAGAAGAGTTCACGATGAAGAAGCTCATCCCTTTGCTCGTCGGCGCCGCGCTGCTCATCCCCGGAGGTGCGTCTGGGCTCTCCGCCGCCGACTACTCGACCGACGTCGCGATGCGTGCGCCGAGCAAGGCCACGGTCGGCGAGAAGATCCGCGTCGTGGTCAGGCCGCGTACCGCCGGTGACTCCGAGGTGATCTGCACCGGGGAGCTGGTGCTGGTCGTCAAGGACGAGGCCAAGAACGTGGTCAAGACCGCTGGCAAGCCGGTCAGGGACCGCGTGAGCTTCGCCTTCAAGCTGCGAGACCCGGGAACCCACCGTCTGGCCGCCAAGTACCAGCGCGGCGATGAGGACCCGTGCAGCGAGTCGCGCGAGAGACGCGCTCTGCGCGTCGTCAAGCGCAAGGCCTGAGCCCCTCGCTGCTCGACCAACGGCGTCCTCGTTGGGCGAGCAGCGACGAACGCCAGCGAGGAGCGTCGTCGAGACCCGGTGACGTGCCCACTTGCCGCACTCCGGTCGGTCACTGGGTTTCGGCGACGCTCGAGCCTTCGGCGCTCCCTGCTCAACCAACGGCGGCGCCTCCGCTGCGCAACCCCCCGCCCACCACGCGGACACACCCACCCAGCCACGAGCCCCCTCCCTAGTCTCGAGAGGTCGCAGCAGCCGCTGAGCCGACACCAGCCACCCGAGCAGGAGCACCGATGACGCACCGCCCCGAGACCCTGGCCGTCCACGCCGGCCAGGAGGAGGCCGACCCGACGACCAACAGCCGGGCCGTGCCGATCTACCAGACGACGTCCTACGTCTTCAACGACACCGACCACGCCGCGAACCTCTTCGCGCTGGCCGAGCCGGGCAACATCTACACCCGCATCATGAACCCGACCCAGGACGTCTTCGAGCAGCGGATGACCCAGCTCGAGGGCGGCGTCGGCTCGCTGGCGACGGCGAGCGGCTCGGCGGCCACGACCTACGCCGTGCTCAACCTCTGCTACGCCGGCGACAACATCGTGGCGCTCTCCACGCTCTACGGCGGCACCTACGCGCTGTTCGCCCACACGCTGCCGCAGTTCGGGATCGAGGTGCGCTTCGTCGACCCGGAGAAGCCCGAGGACCTGGCGAAGCACGTCGACGGGAAGACGAAGATGGTCTTCGGCGAGACCGTCGGCAACCCGCGCATCAACGTGATCGACCTGCCGGCCTGGGCCGACGCGGCGCACGCGCAGGGCTTGCCGTTCGTGGTCGACAACACCGCCCCGACGCCCTACCTGGTGCGTCCCTTCGAGCACGGCGTCGACGTCGTCGTGCACGCGGCGACCAAGTTCATCGGCGGCCACGGCACCTCGATCGGTGGCGTGATCGTCGACTCGGGCAACTTCGACTGGGCGGCGCACTCCGACCGGTTCCCGGGCCTGACCAAGCCCGACCCGGCCTACCACGGCGCGGTGTGGACCGACGCCGCCGGCCCGGCGGCGTACATCATCCGCGCCCGTACGGTGCTGCTGCGCAACACCGGCGCGGCGATCACCCCGATGAACTCGTGGATGTTCCTGCAGGGCCTCGAGACGCTGCACCTGCGCATGGAACGCCACAGCTCCAACGCGCTCACGGTCGCGGAGTACCTCCAGGGCCACGACGAGGTGTCGTGGGTCAGCTACCCCGGTCTGCCCGACAGCCCCTACAAGGAGGTGGCCGACAAGATCCACACCGGCCACGGGTACGGCGGCCTGCTGAGCTTCGGCGTGAAGTCGGGGCGCGAGGGCGGCAAGACCTTCATCGAGGCGCTCGAGCTCTTCAGCCACCTGGCCAACATCGGTGACGCGAAGTCGCTGGCGATCCACAACGCCACCACCACCCACAGCCAGCTCACGCCC
This sequence comes from Nocardioides sp. 31GB23, assembly GCF_040012395.1. Taxonomy (NCBI): domain Bacteria; kingdom Bacillati; phylum Actinomycetota; class Actinomycetes; order Propionibacteriales; family Nocardioidaceae; genus Nocardioides; species Nocardioides sp. 31GB23. The sequence continues at coordinate 16,133 of NZ_JBDYKJ010000093.1, forward strand.
GAGGAGCTCGTGGGCGCGGGCGTGCCGGAGGACATGGTGCGCCTCTCGATCGGCATCGAGAACGTCGAGGACCTCATCGCCGACCTCGAGCAGGCCCTCGCCGCGACCAAGTAGTCGCTAGCCAGTGAGTGGTCCCCTTCTCGACGCCGTGCCCCAGCGGGTCGTCCTCGCCACCGAGGACGAC
>NZ_JBDYKJ010000094.1:0-16154 GCF_040012395.1 Nocardioides sp. 31GB23
GTCGAACCAGGGAGCGGCGTCCTCGAGCTGGCCCGCCCCCCGCCCCAGGGTGGCCGCGCAGCCCCCGCGCCCCCCCCGCAGCCAGCAGCTCTCACTGTTGGCCGACGACGAGCCCGGTCTCGACCTGCCCGGCTCCGAGCGCTGGGTCGGCTGAGCCGACGGTCGGTCACCTAACCTGAGGGCATGGCCGGCTTCGACGTGCCCGCGGACACCTACGACAGGTTCATGGGGCGCTTCTCCCGACCCCTGGCGCCCGTCTTCTGCGACGCGGTGCTGCCCGAGGGCCGGCTGCCGGCCAGCGTGCTCGACGTCGGCTGTGGCCCGGGGGCGCTGCTCGACGAGCTCGTGCGCCGCCCGCCGCACCCCCACGGCGTACGCCGCCTGGCGGCGATCGACCCGGCCCCGTCGTTCGTGGCTGCGGCCGCCGCTCGCTTCCCCGACGTCGACGTGCGCCAGGGCGGGGCGGAGGAGCTGCCGTTCGACGACGCGACCTTCGAGGCGAGCCTGGCCCAGCTGGTCGTGCACTTCATGGACGACCCGGCGGCCGGGGTGGCGCAGATGGTGCGGGTGACCCGCCCGGGCGGGCTGGTCGCGGCCTGCGTGTGGGACCACGGCGGCGGGCACGGACCGCTGTCACTGTTCTGGTCGGCCGTCGAGTCGCTGGCTCCCGGCCAGGCAGCGACGCCGTCGACGGGCTCGACCCGGGGTGACCTGCAGCGGCTGTGGGAGGGCGCCGGCCTCGTCGGCGTGCAGGAGCAGGAGATCCGGGTCCGGGTCGGCTTCGACTCCTTCGACCGCTGGTGGGCGCCGTTCACCGCGGCCGCGGGATCGGTCCGGGCGTTCCTCGACGGCGTCGACGACTCGACCGTCGAGCGGCTGCGGGCACGGCTGCGCGCCGACCTCGGCGACGGTCCGTTCGAGATCGACTCCGCCGCCTGGTGCGTCAGCGGGACGAGGGCCTGAGCCGGCTCAGACCGGGGCGCCGCCGGCGAGCGGAGCGGCCGCGAAGCCGCGGAGCAGGTCGTGGGTGCCGGTGAGCTTCATCAGCCGCAACGCGGCCGGGCTGGCCTCGTCGACGACGCAGGCGAATCCGGCACGCAGCGCGTGCTGGCGGCACCACATGACGGCGCCGAGGCCGGCGGCGTCCATGAAGGTCACGCCGCCCAGGTCGAGGTCGAGGCCGGGGCGAGCGACGTCGGAGCTGTCGAGGGCGGCCGCGAAGCCGCTGCGCAGCCGGTGCACGGCGGCGACGTCGAGGTCGCCGGTCACGGTGTGGCGGGTCTGCTGCGGCGTACGCGCCGCGGTGGAAAGAACGGTGTCGTTGCCCATGTCGGGCCCCCAAGCTGGTGGTGCAGCACCGAGTGCCGGTGCCTGTTCACTCCTTCGACTGTAGGCGCCTACCGCTGCCACGGCCAGGCGGCTCTCCACAAACGCCCTCAGGGGTGGGGTTTGGGGCGCGCCCGCCCGGTGGTCCGAGCCTCTGCCGTCCTGACGTTCCTCACCGTGACACGCCGCGGTGGCGTGCGGGGCGTCAGGACCGTGCCCGGTCGTGGGGCCGGCCGTCCACAGGCAGCCGCGGCTCGGCGGTCGCCGTGTCGGTGGGGCCTGCTGGCATCGACTCACGACGAGACGACGACCAGGAGACAGCCATGACGAGTGCCCACGACAACGTGAAGGTGCGGTTGCGCTATAGGGAGGACGAGGAGCAGGGGCCCTGCGGAGAGACGATGTGGGCCGAGCCGGTCGACGCGAGGGACACAGGGGGCACCTATCGCCTGGCGAACAACGGGTTCTTCGCCCCACTTGTCGTCGGCGACCTGGTGGAGGCACGCCTCGACGCGACCGGCTTCCTGCAGGTCGTCGCCGTCGTCGAGCCGGCCGACTCCATCCTCACCCTGGTGGCCTTCGACCCGTCCCAGGCAGACGGGGTGTGCGCCATCGCTGACGGTTGGCGACAGCAGGGCGCGCAGTGGTCGGAGGGCTCAGGTGCGTTCTTGTGCACCAGCTGGCCGGGACTGTCCACGTGTGACGTCCTGACCGTCGTCACCCCGGCCGTGGTCGCCGGCCACGTCGAGCTGCTCGAGCTGCTGACGACTCCAGAGCGGCAGGACTGGGCCGGGCACGTCCTGGACCTCCGACTGGACCTCCCGTTCTCGCACCGCGCGCCGCGGCGGTTGAGGTCGGTCCGAGAGGAGCGGCCGCGCGGGTAGCGTGCTCGCGTGCAGGTGCTCCCCGACCTCGTCCCCGACGACCCGCTCGTGGTCTTCTGCGGCCTCGCGGGAGCAGAGAGCACCAAGCACCGCGACCACTACTACGAGACGCCGGGCAACAGCTTCTATGAGTCGTTGCACCTCTCCGGGCTCTCCCCACGCCGGCTGCAGCCGCACGAGGACCACGTCGTGCCCGAGCTCGGCCTGGGCCTGACCGACCTGGTGGGGCACTGGGACCCGCGCTGGGTCGAGATCGACGACCTGGTCGCCAAGTGCGAGCGCTGGCAGCCGGAGTGGCTCGCCTTCACCAGCAAGGGCGTCGCCCACGAGGCCTCCCGGGCGATGGGGCGGCGCGGGAGGCCCGGCCTCGGCGTCCAGGACTGGTACGTCGGGCCGGCGCAGGTCTACGTGCTGCCCGGCGTCTCCGGGGCCAACCAGCGCCACGACTACGACGGACGCCCCAACCGGCTCTCCTGGTGGCGCGACCTGGCGATGATCTGCGGAGCCTGAGCCACGGTCATCCTGACGACTCTCACCACGACACGCCGCGACGGCGTACGGGTCGTCAGGACGACGGCTGGTCGAGCGCCTCGAGCACCTCGGCCGTCGACACCACGGTGGCGAACTCGCCGTGCAGGTTGGTCGCGGTGGCGCGGGCCAGCTCGGCCGCGGTCAGGGTCGTGCCGTCGGGGCCGGTGCGGTCGAAGGTGTGGGTCGCGTCGAGCACGAAGGTGACGGCGTACCCGAGGTTGCCGGCGACCCGGGCGGTGGTCTCGCAGCAGTGGTTGGTGGTGATCCCGCAGACGACGACCTCGCCGATGCCCTCGCCGCGCAGCCACGCGTCGAGGTCGGGGGAGCCGTGGAAGGAGGAGTTGACCTGCTTGGTGACCAGCAGCGCCGGCTCGAAGCCCTCGAGGTGCTCCTTGAGCGCGTGGCCGGGCTGGCCCGGGAAGAGCGGGCTCTCCGGGCTCAGCGACGAGTGCTGGACGTAGACCAGCGGGCGCCCGGTGGTCGCGAACGCCTCGAGCAGGGCCGCGACGTTGTCGTCGCAGGCGGGGTTGTCGCGCGGACCCCACCACGGCTCGTCGAAGCCCTCCTGCACGTCGACGACGACGAGGGCGGCGTCGGGTCCGATCACGAGAGGGGCGCCGGTGCGCTGGCGGGTCACCTGGCGGACGCTAGCGCCGCCAGGGCGTGGGACGCGTCACCCCCGGGTGTTTACCCCCACGCGCCGTCCGGGCAGGGTGACGCCATGGCTGATGCCCCGCACGGACTCGTCTTCCCCGTCGACCCCGCCGACAGCGAGGGGCGACGCAGCACCACCGCCACCGGCCGCGGCGTGGCGGCCGACGCGCTGCGCCCGGTCGACGCCGTCGGCGCCCGGGCCGTCGAGCGCGAGACGGCCTGGCGCACCCAGTACCTCACCTGGTTCCGCCGCCTCGTCGAGGCCGGCCTGGCCACCCCCGACGACGCCGTCGCGGTCGCCCGCGCCGGCCTCGACTCGCTGCACTCGCGGATGCGGGTCGTCGAGCGGGAGGGCGACGTGCCGCTCGCCGACTGGCCGCGCAGCAGCACCGGCTTCGGCCAGGTCGAGATGCACGGTGCCGGCGAGCGGGTCGAGGAGCTCGTGCTGCCCTACCGGGGCGAGCGGCTGCGCGGCGACGACGTACGCCGCCAGGTCGAGCGGTGGGTCGAGGCCGGGGTCGTCGAGCCGACGCTCGCCGAGGCGGTCGACGCCGTCGTGGCCCACCCCGAGTGGCTGCGCCTCGAGGACCACACCGTCGCCGTCGTCGGCGCCGGCTCCGAGATGGGGCCGCTGCAGGCGCTGACCCGCTGGGGCGCCCGCGTCGCGGCCGTCGACCTGCCCCGCGAGGACGTGTGGGAGCGCGTCAGCGACACCGCCGTCGCCGGCGCCGGCGCCGTGGTCGCCCCCGCCGTCGACGGCCGGCCCGGCGCCGACCTGCTGGCCGACGTGCCGGCGCTGGCCGACTGGCTCGCCGCCCAGCCCGGCACCCTCGTGCTCGGCAACTACGTCTACGCCGACGGCGCCACCAACGTGCGCGTCTCCACCGCCGTCGACGAGCTCAGCCGCCGCCTCCTCGAGGCCCGCGACGACACCGCCCTGGCCTTCCTGGCCACCCCCACCGACGTCTTCGGCGTGCCCGGCGAGGCCGTCGACCAGGCCCTGGCCCGCTACGCCGGCCGCGGCCGGGCCAGCAAGGGCCTGGGCCGCCCGCTGCGCACCCTCTCCGGCGGCCGCCTCCTGCAGCGCCCGTACGCCGGCCCCGCCGACCCCGGCCTCAACGACTCGCTGGTGCCCCAGCAGGGCCCCAACTACGCGCTGGCCAAGCGGCTGCAGCGCTGGCGCGCCACCACGGCGCGCTACGACGGCCGCCTGGTCTCGATGAACGTCGCGCCCCCGACCCGCACCCGCTCGGTGGTCAAGAACCGCGCCCTGGCCGCGGCGTACGCCGGGGCGCACCGCTTCGGCGTCGAGGTCTTCGACCCCTCCACCTCCAACGTGCTGATGGCCGCGATGCTGGTGCACGACCTGCACACCGGCGGCGGCCCGCGCCACGAGCACCCCTGGCAGGACGAGGCGTACGCCGCGGCCCACGGCGGGCTGTGGCGCACGGCGTACTCGCCGCGCAGCGCCCTGGGCCTGGCCGCCCTGCTGGGCGTCGGCGGCGCGCGGGGCTGACCAGGGGAGCCCCGCGGGCGGTTGCGAGTTTCACCCGGCGGCGGCGGGGCATCCTGCCCGGGTGAGCACCCCTCCCGACGAGCCCGCCCGCCCCACCGGGCGGGCGCCGCTGCAGCCCCCGGTCGCCTACCTGCCCTGCCGCCTCGACGACGAGGGGAACCTGGCCGAGGTGATGATGGTCGAGCTGGCCGACGGCCGGGTCGCGCTGATGGGCTACACCGCCCTCGACCGGTTCGCCCGGGCCTGCGGCGAGGGGCACCCGTGGGTGCTGTGGCAGACCAGCGCGCTCGAGTCGCTGCGCGAGCTGAAGCACTACGACGTCGCCTACCTCGACGTGCCGCTGCCGGTCGCCCTGCGCGTCCCCGCGGCCGAGGGGACGGCGTGAGCGAGATCCGGCTCGACGCCTCGGCGGAGGCGGCGATCGCCGGCAGCCACGACGGGGCCGCCGCCCGCATCACGGCGCTGGCGGGGAGCATCCCCAGCGTCGAGGGCGGGTACGCGACCCCGGCGCTGGTCGAGATCCTGGCCGCGGTGCTCGGTACCGCCGACGACCTGGCCCTGGTCAACGAGGTGGCCGCCGAGCAGGTCCGCCAGGTCGGGGAGGCCCTGGGCGGCACCGACGAGGCGGTCGCCGGGGCCTTCGGCTCGATGCGGGGCGGCTCGTGAGCATCGACACGACCGTCGAGGGCGAGGAGGGCAGCATCACCGCCGCGGCCACCTGGCTGCGCTCCTCCCTGCGCCGCGAGCTCGACGGGGCCGCCGACGACGTGACCGAGGCGCGCCGCACCGCCACCTCCGGGTTCCACGGCGAGGCCGGCGACGCCTACGCGTCGTACGGGCGCGAGGTGCTGGGCCACCTCGACGACCACGCGGCCCGGGTCGGCCGCGCCGCCGGGGTCTTCGACGACTACGCCGCCCGCCTGGGTCGGTTCCGCTCCGCGATGGAGGGCTTCCGCGCCCAGGCACGAGGCGGTGGGCTGGTGGTGAGCGGAGCGGTGATCCAGGCACCGGCGCCCGCGGTGCCGCCGGACGTCCCGGTCGGTCCGGTGGCGCCCGAGCTGGCCGACCAGCACGCCCGGCAGGTCAGCGCGTTCGAGACCGCCCTCGCGCGGGTCGAGCTCTACAACCGGCTCGTCGTCGAGGTGCAGGCCGAGGACGAGCGCTTCGTCGACTGGGTGGAGACCCGCGTCGTGGCGGAGGTCGCCTCCTTCACCGCCGACGCGGTCGACAGCCTGATGGAGTTCCTGCGCGACAACGTCGGCAACATCGCGATCACCGGGTCCATGCTCAGCGGCGAGCGGGCGCTGCAGCGTCGCGCCGGCGAGCTGGCCGACCAGGCCCGCGACCTGCGCAGCGCCCGCCGCTCCGGCAACCCCGCGCGACGCGCCCTCGGCAACGCCCCCGACACCCCGGGACGCATCAACGACCTGCTCGAGCAGTCGCGGTGGGCCGGACGGGGCTCCCGGCTGCTCGGCCCCGCCGGCACCGCCGTCGACGTCTGGTTCGCCCTCGAGGGCGAGAGCCCCGGCGGTGGCCTGGTGGCCGCGGGCCTCGGCATCGGCGCGACCGCCCTGGTGATCGCCACCGCCCCGGTCAGCGTGCCGACCGCCGTGGTGGTGGGCGGCGCGATCGTCGTGGGCGCGGGGGTCACCTGGCTCGCGACCGAGGGCTGGGATGCTCTCCCCGACGACCTCACCGAGCCCGTCGACGAGTGGGTCGGCGACCGGTGGGACGACACCAAGGACCTCGCGTCCGACGGATGGAACGAGGTCAAGAGTTGGTTCTGAGAGAGCCCAGCGAGGGCCCCGGCGGCGACCCCGACGCGGTCTACCGCTCCCTGGGCCGCTACGCCGTCATCGGCCTCGTCGCGCTCATGGTGCCGATCGGGGTCTTCTTCGCGGTCGCCGGCGCCGGGGCCGAGGACCCGGCGTTCCCGGTCGCCCTGGGAGTGCTGCTCGCGGTCCTGGGCGTCACCGGCGCCGGCAGCCTCACGGCCCCGCGGCACGGTCCACGTGCCGACCCACCGCCCGCGGTCGCCGTCGAGGGCGGCCTCGCGCTGCCGCTGCGCCGCGCGCAGGTGCTGCTGCGCGCCGTGGCCGGCGTCGTGCTGGGGCTGCTGGGGGTGCTGGTGGTGCTGGTCGCCGACTCGGCCGGCCCGCGCGTCCTGGGCGGGCTGGTCGTCCTGGGCGTCGTCGGGGCGGCCGCGCTGGCCGCACGCACCGAGACCCGGTTGGTCGTGGGTCCCGAGGGGCTGCGGGTGCCGGGTGGCGTGACCCGGGCGCAGACGGTGCCGTGGCGCGACGTCGCCGAGGTGGCCGCCGTGCGTGGCTGGCAGCCGCACCTCGTGGTCAGGTCGAAGGGCCCGGGGCTGGTGGCCTGCCGGCTGCTGCCCCAGGCGTGGCCGGCCTCGGCGCTGGTCGCCCTCGTCGAGCACCACCGCCGCAGGGCCGGGGACCGGGCCGCGCTGGTCCACCCCGACGCCCTGGAGCGTTTCCGCTCCTGACCCGCCCCGGGCTGCTTGACTGTGGCCGCCGTCACATGGGCGGTGGCACAGGATGCTCCACGTCGAGCCGGGAGAGTGGTCGTGAACGACTCCGCACTGATCAGCGTCGGGCTGCCCGTCGCGCTGGCCATCATCATGTTCGGCCTGGGCCTCTCGCTGCAGGTCGACGACTTCCGCCGGGTCGCACGCAGCCCCCGTGCGGTCGTGGTCGCGCTGACCCTGCAGGTGCTGGTGCTCCCGGTGATCGCCTTCGGGCTGGTCATCGGATTCGGCCTCGACCCATTGCTGGCGGTCGGGGTGATGCTGCTGGCCGCCTCGCCGGGCGGCACCACCGCCAACCTCTTCAGCCACCTCTTCCACGGCGACGTGGCGCTCAACGTGACGCTGACCGCCATCAACTCGGTGCTCGCCGCGTTCACCATCCCGCTGATCACCAACCTGGCCATCGGCTACTTCGACGCCGACGGCGAGCTGGGCCTGCAGGTCGGCAAGGTGCTGCAGGTGATCGCGATCGTGCTGGTGCCGGTCGTGCTGGGCATGCTCGTGCGCAGCCGCCGCCCCGCCCTCGCGGCCCGCTCCGACAAGCCGGTGCGGGTCTTCTCGATCGTGGTGCTGGTCGTCGTCGCCGTCGGCGCGCTGCTGGGCGAGCGCGAGAACCTCGCCGACTACGTGCGCCAGGTCGGCCTGGTCACCGCGATCTTCTGCGCCGCCAGCCTCTCCCTCGGGTACGCCGGCGCGCGGCTGCTGCGCCTCGAGCGGGCGCAGGCCGTGGCCAGCTCGATGGAGGTCGGCATCCACAACACCACCGTCGCGCTGACCATCGCCCTGAGCGTGCTCGGCAGCACCGAGGTCGCCATCCCCAGCGCCGTCTACTCGATCATCATGTACGTCTTCGCCACCGGCTTCGGCTTCCTGGTCACTCGCGGCGCGCGCAGCCCCCGCGGCCGGGAGCCGGCCCGCGCGGGCTGAGCGGGCTGGACGGGCTGAGCGGGCTGGACGGGCGGCGTACTCCGCTCAGGCGGGGGAGAGCAGGCCCGGCCCGTTGGGCACGTCGAGCCAGCCCAGCTGCTCGGGGTGGGCGGTCAGCGCCACGATGCGGTGCACCGCCGCGCTGGCCCGGCGCACCACGCACACCAGGTCGAACTCCTCGACGAGGTCGCGCAGGTCGAGCAGCGCGTCGAGGCCGGCGCTGTCCATGAAGGTCACGCCCGACAGGTCGACCACGAACACGCTCCCGGCGGGCAGGGCGAGCTCGGCGAGCTGCTGGCCGCAGTCGGCGACGAGCTGGTCGGCGATCGCGATGTCGATCTCGCCGTAGCAGGACAGCCCCGTGGCCAGGTGGACGACCATCGTGCCTGCGTGCGTCGTGATGATGGTGCTCATGCGTCGGCCCCCAGGTGCTGCGTCGTCGACCAGTCAACGACCGGGGTGCCCCGGGGTCAGCGGCGCGGGGCGATCCTTTGCCCGGGCCGGGCCGATACCACCCCGACGGGCCATGCCCCGCGCACGACCGGGCCATCCGGCGGCGCCCGCGGGTAGCCCGATCAGGCGGGCTGGACGGCCTCGGCCAGTGCGCGACCGGCCGGGGCGGGGCAGGTCAGGGTGTCGTGGGTGCCGGTCAGGAGCAGGATCCGCTCGACCGCCGGGCTCAGCGCCACCACCTGGCACGCCGCTCCGGCCGCCAGGGCCCGCTGGCGGCACCACACCAGCGCCCCGAGACCGCCGGCGTCGAGGAAGACCACGCCGTCGAGGTCGAGGTCGAGGCGCTCGGTGGCCGCCGGGAGCGCTCGGGCGAGCGCCCCGTGCAGGAGCGGGGCGGAGCCCAGGTCGAGCTCGCCGCGCACCTGCAGGCGGACGTGGCCCGGCGCCACCGAGGTGGCCCGGACCGTGAGGTCGGTGTGCACAGCGTTCCCTCCCCGGACGGCTGCGTACGGCGCCGGGTCCCCGGCGCTGCGACCACTCAACGCGCGTGCGGCCAGAAGGTCCCGCTCTCGGGCCGGAACAGTCCCAAGATGGCCCGTTCGGACTAGACCGTCGGCCCGTGCTGGTCGGGGCTGGCCGGGGCTGGCCGGGGCTGGCCGGGGCTGGCCGCGCCCGTCGGGGCTCAGCCCAGCAGCCCCAGCCGCTGCGCCTCGACGCGCAGCTCGTCACCGTCGTCGCCGTACCCGGTCGCGGCGCTGGGCCCGGCCTCCTGCGCCCTGGTGTCGAGGTGGCCGTAGCGGGCGACCTGCTCACCCAGGCTGAGCCGGCGGATCAGCACCGCCTCGACCCGGTCGGGGTGCTCCGCGGCGGCCTCGGCGTAGATCTCCGGGTCGTGCTGTCCGTCGTCGCCGACGAGGACCCAGCGCAGCTGCGGAAAGTCCTCCACGAGCCGGCGCAGCCCGGTGGTCTTGTGCCGCTGCCCCGAGCGGAACCACCCGCGGGGGGTGGGGCCCCAGTCGGTCAGCAGCGCCGGGCCGGGCGGGTAGTCGTGGCGGGCCAGGAAGCGCCCGATCGCCCCCGCGACGTTCCAGGCGCCGGTCGAGAGGTAGACCACGAAGGTGTCGGGCCGGTGGGCCAGCAGGTCTCGGTAGAGCCCGGCCATCCCCGGCACCGGCAGGCGGTCGACCTCGCGGGTGACGAAGGCGTTGCGGAAGGCGACCAGCGGGCGCGGCAGCATCGTGATCATCACGGTGTCGTCGATGTCGCTGACCAGGCCGTGGCGGGCGTCGGCGGCCACCACCCGCAGCTGGGCGGTCGTCTCGGGGCCGTCGTGGCCCTCGACCGCGAGCCGTGCCGTGGCCCAGCCGGGCGGCAGGTCGGCAGGCAGCCGCACGTCGAGGTAGCCCTCGCGGTCGGACTCCACCCGGGTGCGGACCCCGCCGACCTCGATCGTGACCGGCACGCCGGCCGCCGACTGGGTCACGAAGCGCCGCCAGCCGCGGGCGTCCTCGGGGTGCCGCGCGGCCAGGCTGTCCTCGGGCACCAGCACCACCCGCCCCAGCACCCGCACCCACGCGCCCTCCAGGCCGTAGCCCACGTGGGCCACCACCCGCGGCACCCAGCCGGCGCGGCGCAGGCCCCCGCCCACCAGCCGCTGCACGGCGTCCTCGGCGCGGATCGCGAGGTGGTCGACGCGCTCGACCGGACCGGGCTCCCTGCTCATCGACCCAGCGAAGCACACCGGGGCCCTCCTGGGGCACCCCTGGCTACGCTGCGCGGGTGCCGGACCCCCAGACGCTGCTGCTCGTCGGAGCCGGCCACACCCACCTGCACCTGCTGCGCCACGCCGACCGGCTGCGCGCCGCCGGCTGGAGGGTCGAGCTGCTCGCGCCGCGCTGGTTCGACTACAGCGGCGTCGGCTCCGCGGTCGCCACCGGCGCGCTGCCCCTGGAGGCCGGCCGGCTCGACGTGGCCGGCCTGGCCGCGCGCCGCGGCGTACGACACCACGAGGACACGCTGGCGGGCCTCGACCCGCGGGGCCGGGTCGCGACGACCGCGACCGGGCAGCGGCTGGGCTACGACGTGGTCTCGCTCGGGATCGGCTCGGTGACCTCTGACCTCGGGGTGCCGGTCGGGGCCGGCGTGGTCGGGGTCAAGCCGCTCGCGGGCCTGCAGACCCTCGCCGACCGGCTGCCCGACGAGGGGTCCGCGGTCGTCACCGTGGTGGGCGCCGGCCCGTCGGGGCTCGAGCTCGCCGCCCAGCTCTCGGTGCGTGCCGGGGTCGGCGCCGTGCGGCTGGTCGACGGTGGCGACGTGGTCGGCCCGTCGCTGCCCGCCGGCGCCCGCCGCCACGTCGAGCGGGTGCTCGCCCGGCGCGGGGTCGAGGTGGTGCTGGCAGCCCGGGTCGAGCGGCTCGACCCCACGAGCGTGACGCTCGCCGACGGGCGGGTGCTCGAGCACGACCTCGCCGTGCTCGCCGGCGGCCTGGCGGCGCCGCCGCTGGTGGCCGACCTCGGCCTCGGCGACGAGCGCGGGGTGCCGGTGCGAGCCACCCTGCAGCACGTCGAGCACGACGACGTGTACGCCGTCGGCGACTGTGCCCGCTTCACCCCCCGCCCGCTGCCGCGGATCGGGGTGCACGGGGTGCGGCAGGCGCCGGTGCTGCTCGCGGCCCTCGAGGCTCGCGGACGCGGCGAGGACACCAGCGGCCACGTCTACCGCCCGCGCGAGCACTTCCTCTCGGTGCTCGACCTGGGCGCCGGTCGCGGCCTGGCCACCCGCGGGCGCTGGTGGTGGGGCGGGCGCGGTGCGCTGCTGCTCAAGCGCCGCATCGACCGGCGCTGGATCGGGTCCTACCGCGCCGCCGGCGGCTGAGGACCCGCTTGCCGGCCGCTCCACCGGCCTAGTGCGCCGACCCGCCGGCCGCCCAGGACGGACCGGTAGAGCGTCATGGCCTCCCGGCGGTGCCGTCGAGGAGCGCGGGACTCATCCGCGCCCGACCGGACGAACGGTGTCCCTCGTTCGGGTGAACTTCGCCGACCCCGTGGTGGGGTGAGCCCCCGCCGCCTACAGTTCATCCTGCGGGCACCGGGGCCCGCCGGACGAGCGGAGACACCACGTGCGGGCCGGCATCCACCAGCGCATTGCGGCGATCGGCGCCGCTGCCTGCGTCGTGCTCGCGAGCGGTGCCGCCGGCGGGACGAGCGGGGGCGCGGCCAGCGCCGCCGTGCCCACCACGCGCACCGCCCCCACCCAGCAGAGCACCGTCGTCGTGCGCGGGCTCGCCTTCCCCGAGGGCCGGGCCATGCGCCTGGGCCTGGTGGGCTGCGACGACGTCTACGAGCGGGTCGCGGAGTCGCCCCAGGCGATGATCGGCACCGGCCCGGGCAGCGCCCCCGCCGGCGAGCGGGTGCTGCGCTACGACCTCGTCGGCGGCAACGCGCTGGGCCCGCTGAGCTACGTCTCGTCGGTGGCGCTGACCCAGAGCGCCGGGCTCACGGCGTACGCCGAGCAGGGCACCACCGGCGTGGTGTGGGCCGGCTACCAGGAGCCCGCCGACCGGCGCACCGGCCGCGTCTGGTTCGGGCGCGCCGAGGTGGTCGTGCCGGCCGGGCGGTGGACCCGCATCGAGGCCACCGACCTGACCTACAGCTGGAGCAAGTGGGACATGTACGCCCAGGCCCCCGTGGTCGACCAGGAGGGCGACGAGGGAGCCGACGACGCTGCCGAGGAGACTGCTGAGGAGACCGTGCCCGACGGCACGCTGGCCGACATGGTGGTGCGCCACCGCGGCGACGGCGCCGGCTTCGTGATGACCGGGCTGGGCTGCGACGGCAACGAGTTCGCGATCGACGCGCTGCGCCTGCACACCGCCGGCACCGCGACGACGTACGACATCGAGGGCCTGGAGACCAGCGTGGGCATGCCGGCCCCGCCGGTGCGGCGCGCCGAGGCCGGGCAGCCCGTCGAGCTGCGCGGCACGCTCGCCGACAGCACCGGCGCCCCGCTGAGCGGGGTGACGATGCGCCTGGAGTCGCGTGCGGTCGGCGCCACCGGCTGGAAGCTCGAGCGGGTCGTCGACGTCGTCGACGGTGCCGCCGTGGCGCGCGTGCAGCCCGAGCGGGCCACGAGCTACCGCTGGCGCTTCGTCGACCGGCCGATGGCCGAGGGCAGCGTCTCGGCGGCGGTCACGATCGAGGCGGCGTCAGGGGCCTCGGGGAGCCCCAGCGCGAGCCCGAGCCCGAGCCCGAGCGGCGGCGCCGACCCGACGCCGAGCCCCAGCCCGACCAAGAGCGCCGAGCCGACCAAGAGCGCCAGCCCGACGAAGAGCGCGCAGCCGAGCACGAGCCCCAGCCCGACGAAGAGCGCCGAGCCGACGAAGAACGCCGAGCCGACCGGGAGCGCCGAGCCGAACACCAGCCCCAGCACCAGCCCGAGCGCCACGACCCCGCCGGTCGACCCGACCTGAGGCCCCACCGCCCGCAGCGAGCAGGCCCGGCTCACCCCACAACGACGACGAGCGCCGGCGAGGGGTGCCTCCTCGCCGACGCTCGTGCCGCGTGCTGACCGGGTGTGTCAGACGCGGGTCTTCCCCTTCGACGACATGCCCTCGGCGACGCCGATGAGCAGCACGGCGGCGACCACCGCCACGACGAAGCCGATCACGTTGAGCTCGAAGATGTCGCCCCTGCCCAGGGCGCTGGCCACGATGCCTCCGATGAGGGCGCCCACGACGCCCAGGGCGAGCGTGCCGAGCAGGCCGAGCGCCTGCTTGCCGGGCTTGATGAGCCGGGCGAGCGCGCCGATGATCAGGCCCACGACGAGCAGTCCGATGATGTTGAACATGGTGTGTCCCTCCTAGTCGTCCGTTGGTCGGACGGCGAGGCGACGCTACGCGGTCGCGTCGAGCCGCAGGTTCACCCGTTCGGGCTGCCACACTGGCGGGGTGCCGGAGGACTTCCTCATCGCCCGCAACCCCGACCCGGGCTCGTCGCTGCCCTACCTGCTGCGCGTCCCGCTCGGTGACGACGGCATCCTGCTCAAGGCCAAGGACACCTGGCCCCGCACCGCCAAGGTCTACTGCCACCGCGCCGAGGAGTGGCCGGCCGAGCCCGAGCTGGTCGAGCGGGTGCCGGTGCGCAGCTGCGTACGCCGCGGCGCGGCCATCGACCTGGTGCTCGACCGGGGCCGCGAGAACCGCTCCCAGCTGGTGCTGACCCAGGTGCGCGGGCGTCAGGTGATCTTCTGGCAGAGCGCCCGCACCGCCAAGCAGGCCCGGCCGTCGGTGGCGGTGCCCAGCGCCCGCGCCGCCGGGCTGGTCGACCTCGAGGTGGTCGTCGACTCCCACGAGCGCTACCCCTACCGCTTCACCGACCAGCAGGTCACCACCACGCGGGCCGCCCTGCCGGCCGGCGACTACGGGGTGCTGCGCGACGGGCTGCCCCACGCGGTGGTCGAGCGCAAGAGCGTCGGCGACCTCGCCTCGTCGCTGACCAGCGGCCGGCTGCGCTACCAGCTCGCCGACCTGGCCCGGCTGCCGCGCGCAGCGGTCGTCGTCGAGGACCGCTGGTCGGAGGTCTTCCGCCAGCAGCACGTGCGCCCGGCCGTGCTGGCCGACGGCATCGCCGAGTGCCAGGTGCGCTGGCCCTCGGTGCCGATCGTCTTCTGCGAGTCGCGCAAGCTCGCCCAGGAGTGGGTCTACCGGTTCCTGGCCGCGGCACTGACCCACGCCGACGCCGACGAGGGCGCCGAGGCGTTCATCGGCGCCCTGGCGCCCGGCTCGCCGGTGCCGCCCGCCGAGGCCACGGCCGCCCAGGTGCGGGCCTGGGCCGCGGCGCAGGGCATCGAGGTGGCGGCCAAGGGCCGTGTCCCCGCGGCGCTGCGGGCGGCGTACGACGACGCGCACCGCCCCGGCTGACGGGTCCGGCCGCGTAGGCTCGCGCCCCGTGCAGTGCGACTACTTCGACGCCGGCGCGTGCGCCTCGTGCACGTGGATGGGCCGCGCCTACGCCGACCAGGTCGCCGACAAGCAGCGCCACGTCGAGCAGCTGCTCGCCCCCGCGCTGGCCGGCCGGCCGCCCGTGGCCTGGCTGCCCCCGGCGACCGGGCCCGAGGAGGGCTTCCGCAACAAGGCCAAGATGGTCGTCGCCGGCACCGTCGAGGCCCCCGCCCTGGGCATCCTGGGTGCGGGTGGGCGCGGCATCGACCTGCGCCACTGCGGGCTGCACGAGCCGGGGCTCCACGACGCCCTGCCCGTGCTCGCCGAGCACGTGGTGCGCGCGCGGCTGGCGCCGTACGACGTCGGCAGCCGCCGCGGCGAGCTCAAGCACCTGCTGGTCACCCGCTCGCCCGACGGCGAGCTGATGGTGCGCTGGGTGCTGCGCTCCACCGAGCCCGAGGCGCGCCTGCGCAAGCACCTCGGCTGGCTGCTCGAGCGGCTGCCGGTCGCGGTGGCCTCGATCAACGTGCAGCCCGAGCACAAGGCGGTGCTCGAGGGGGAGCGCGAGATCGTGCTCACCGAGCAGGCGACGCTCGCGATGCGGCTCGACGTGGGAGTCGACGTGGGAGTCGACGTGGGGGACGGGCTGCGGCTGCACCTGCGACCCCAGTCGTTCTTCCAGACCAACACCACCGTCGCGACCGTGCTCTACGAGCAGGCCCGGGCCTGGGTCGCCGAGACCGCCCCGGCCTCGGTGTGGGACCTCTACTCCGGCGTCGGCGGCTTCGCCCTGGCGCTCGCCGGCCCCGGCCGGTCGGTCACCGGCGTCGAGATCGCGCCCGAGGCGGTCGTCTCGGCGCAGCTGTCGGCGGCCGAGGCGGGGCTCGACCGGGCGCGCTTCGTGGCCGCCGACGCCACCGCCTGGGCGCTCGAGCAGCCTCGGGCCGCGCACCCCGACCTGGTCGTGGTCAACCCGCCCCGGCGCGGCATCGGCCCCGCCCTCACCGGCTGGCTGGAGTCGTCGGGGGTGCGCGAGGTCCTCTACTCCAGCTGCAACGCCACCAGCCTGGCCCGCGACCTCGCCGCGCTGGCGTCGTACGACGTCGAGGCCGCCCGCCTGCTCGACATGTTCCCCCAGACCACCCACCACGAGGTGCTGGTGCGGCTGCGCCGGCCCTGACCAGGGGCGACGGGGGAGTTTCATCGGGCACCCGATGAAACTGGCGCCGCCTGACTGAAGGTTCATCGTGGTGGCGAGAGTTCTGTCGGGTACCCGATGAAACTCCCGCGGCCGCCGTGCGCCACGTCTCGTCCACAGGGAGGTCGGGGCGGGTTGACCACGACCAGGTCGGGGTGCGCGGCCCGAGGCTGCTCGAGCGC
>NZ_JBDYKJ010000095.1:0-14847 GCF_040012395.1 Nocardioides sp. 31GB23
CGCGGTCGCGAGCTCGGCAGCGGTGTCGAGGACAGCCTCCTCCGACATCTCCTCCACCACCGCGTCCTTGAGCATGACTCCACCCAATCACCAGCCGCCGACATTCCCGCCTGGCCCGCGTTTCCGCAGGTCAGACGGGTGATGGCGAGGCGGGGCGCCTCGTCGGTCCTAGGCCGCGCGGGCGCGAGTGCGGCGCTCGGCGAGCACGTCCTCGAGGACGTCGGGGAAGTTCGTGATCACCCCGTCCACCCCACGGTCGAGCACCAGGTGCATGTCGGCCCGCTCGTTGACGGTGTAGGTGTGCACCTCCATGCCGGCGTCGTGCACGGCGGCGACGTACGCCGCGTCGAAGGAGCGGAAGCTCGGGTTGATCTGGTCGGCCCAGGTCGACAGCTCGGGCAGGAGCGACTCGGCGGGACGACCGAGCAGTCCGACGGGCACCGAGGGCTGGATCTCGTGGTAGCGGGCCATGGAGGCCCAGTCGAAGCTCTGCACGACCAGCCGCTCGGACCGGACCGCGGAGGTGAGGTAGCCGGGGAAGCTCGCGAGCTCGTCGGCGACCTGCTGCTCGATCCCGGGGTAGAGGGCCGGAGACTTCACCTCCATGAGGATGCCGGCGCGGCCGCGTCGGAGCTGCTGGACCATCTCGGCCATCGTCGGGATCGGCTCGCCGGCGTACTCCTCGGAGAACCAGGAGCCCGCGTCGAGCTGCTGCATCTCGGCATAGGTGAAGTCGCCCACCCGCCACGGCGCCCGGTCGGGGAAGACCTCCTCGACGTCGGTCGTGCGCGCGAGGGTGGTGTCGTGCACGAGCACCAGCACTCCGTCCTTCGAGCGCTGCACGTCGGCCTCGACCAGGTCGGAGCCCATCTCCACCCCCAGCTCGAAGGCGGCCATCGTGTTCTCCGGGGCGTGGCCCATCGCGCCGCGGTGGGCGACGTTGGCGACGCCGACGTGCTCCGGCGGGCCGGCCGCCGCGACGGCGGACGGTGCGAGGAACGCCGAGGACGCCGCGGCGCCGGCGAGGGTGGTGGCGAGCAGGACGGACAGACGTGAGGTCACGCGCATGATCGATCTCCCGAGCGGGTCGAAGTGGGGCTGACGACCCGGACGCTGTCGGCCGAGTGCGACGCCCCGATGACCGTGAGATGACCTGGCTCCGACGCCGGCCGGAACTCCTGGCCGGCACGACGAGGAGGACTGACCCCACCCCAGGAACGCCAGAGGCCCCCTCTCGCCAGCACTGGTGAGAAGGGGCCTCTGGGCCTTGTAGTCCTGGGTGAGGTGAACACCAACACCGCTATCTACCGGTCAGCGCCTTCCGATCGGTCTGTTCACCCAACAGTGCAGTACTCAAAGCGCAAACGCTTGAGTGAACGACACCAAGCCGAGATCGAGAAGGGGACTGCTGCACGAGTAGGTGACATCTGAGCTGTGGTGCCGAGAGGTGCCGACCGAACAAGAAACGTTAGAACTTCTGACCTCTACGTCGTCCCAGATGTGGGCAGGACGGCGCACAGGGTTGAGCGGGCACTCGGTGCCGACCTTCCGTCGCGGGCCAGGCGAACGTCGCCCTGGGAGCGTCTGGGCGCCAATCTGCGCCTCGAACGCCCTTAGGGCGCTCTCCCGTGGGAAAGAAAGTACCCCGGCCCTGTAAAGGACCGAGGTTCTAACGTTTCTACTTTGGTAGCGGGGGCAGGATTTGAACCTGCGACCTCTGGGTTATGAGTGATTCCACCTAGGTTCTTCGGAGGTCGCCATCGCGCTGGGATCCTAGTAAACTCGCAGGTCAGCGGCCGTTTGTGGATTCCACCAGGGTCCACCGACGTTCGCCACGATCCGGCAACGTTTGCCCACAAGTTGCCCACAAGCGATCATCGCGGGTTGGAGGCTCTGCATGGCATGGGTGGAAGAGCGGGCTGGGGTACGCGGCACTCGCTTCATCGGCCTCTACCGCGATCCCGATGGCGTCAAGCGTTCGGCCGGCACCTTCTCGTCCCGACGAGAAGCAGGGAGGGCGGCCAACCGCGAGGAACAGAAGGTGTTGGCCGGCTCCTGGCACGACACCACGCGCGGAGAGATCACCTTCCGCGACTACGTCGAGAATGAGTGGCTGCCGAACAAGCACCTCGAGATCACTACGCGCGCGGCCTACACGTCCTACCTGAACAAGCAGTTCTACCCGGCGTTCGGCAATCGGCCCCTGAACAAGATCTCGCCCTCCTTGGTGCAGGACTGGGTGAGCAAGGCGCACAGGGAAGGACTCTCACCGAGGTCGATCAAGAAGTACCACGTGCTCCTTTCGTCCATCTTCCGTCGCGCAGTCCGCGATCGGGTCCTCGTCCACAACCCCTGCGACCACACCGAACTGCCAAAGGTGATCACCAAGAAGTCGCGCACACTGACGCCCGACGAGTTCGACGGCCTCATCCGTGCCGTCCCCGACCGCTACCGGCTCATGGTCGAGACCTTCATCGAGACCGGCATGCGCTGGGGCGAACTGATCGCGCTCCGGCCGCGCCACATCAACTTCTTGCGGCGGTCGCTGACCGTTGAGGAGACGATCGTAGAGACCTCCAAGAAGCACTCCCCCACCGGCGAGCGGTTCATCGTCAAGCCCTACCCGAAGGACAACGAACCTCGAACGTTCGGTGTACGCCAAGACTGGCTCGACGCGATCGCCGAGCGCATCAAGAACGAGGGCCTTGAGCCGGACGACCTGCTGTTCGCGACGAGGCTCGGAACCCCAATATCCCGCAATAGCTTCCGCACCCACGTGTGGCTCCCCGCGGTCAAGGCCAGCGGCGTCGACTTCAACGTCCGAATCCACGACCTCCGCCATGCCCACGCGTCCTGGCTGCTCGCCGGGGGGTCGGACCTCAAGAGCGTCATGGATCGGATGGGCCACGCCCAGATTCAGACAACCCAGAAGTACCTGCACAGCCTTCCCGACGCTGACGACAAGAACCTGAACGCACTAGACCGGATCACGCGGCGCTCTCACACCGAGCGAGCCTGAAGCTTGCGCGCCTGTGAAGTCCCGACCTCGTCGCACGACGTCGGCCGCGCTGCGACGAGCCTTGCGCGGGAAGAGATTCCGGATCATGTGATCGCCGGAGGGTCTTCGACTCCCATAGGTGACTGTCAGGACGTCGTCACCGGAGGAAGCCATGGATGACAAGCTGCTCTACCGAGTTCCAGAGGTCGCCGCCTACCTCAGCATCAGCCGCTCGAAGGTCTACGAGTTGCTGAAGTCAGGCCAGCTGCAGTCGGTTCGCATCGACCGCACACGCCTAGTCCGCAAGGCAGACCTGGAGGTGTACGTCAAGTCGCTGGCAGTGGCGTCGTAGCCTCCAGCCGGATGGCTGGCACTGCGCAGACTGCTGGCCACAGCATGGCGCTTCGTATGCATCGGCCGCGCCATCCGACGAGCCGTCCCACTCCCCCGGCCGGTCTCTGGCTGCTACCGCCTTGAGAGGGCACGACCCGTCTCCGGCGTTTCCGAGGTCAATGTCGGCGGCGCCTGAACACTGACCCCCTACCGACGGGCGAGTTACCCGTAGGAAGGGGGTCGGCTTTCGACGTCGTTGACAGTCAGAGTGGTATGAACTCCCTCGCCCCGCGACGTTGGCACGAATAGGGCACAGGACGTGAATGTCATCCCGCGCGTCCGGTCGTGTGGGGTGATACCGGAGTGGACGACGGAAGATAGGTTATCGGCGCCCAGCCAACGGGAGTGGCCACAGGTCAGCGCCCGCAATCCCGTGGGCGCGGTGGCCCGCATAGACTGTCCGGTGTGGGGAGAAGCCTCATCGCCCGAATACACAATCCCCGCAACCGGCAATGTGGTTGCGACGCCGATTGTTGGTGCCGCCGCACGGCCGTCGGTCGGGTCGTCAAGTGGTGGCTACCGGCGAGGGCCATCGGGCTGCACCACAAGAATGTTGGCTTGGCCGAATGGAAGAGCGAGCGCGAACGGTCGCCCTAGCCACCTCTCGGCGGGAGAAGGTTCCCGAACAGATGGACCGCTAGATCTTCGGCTTCGGCTTGGTCGAGGATCTGGACTGGTATGCGCGGATGACCGCTGGCCCAGGCATGGGCCGTGTCGCGGTTGCCGAAGAAGTTGAGGTAGTCGCAACAGCACTCCGCGGACGGCCCTCCTCCCGAGTCCGCACCGATGAAGACCACCGCCGTGGCAGGTTCCCAGCTGGTTCGGCCATCACAGGTGGTCACGATGATTGGTTGACCGGTCGTGATGTCGACGGAGTCGATTCGCGTGTCCTGGGCGGTCAAGGCCGACATCCCGAGGGCGTCGAGGGCGCACATGGCGTAGACCTCGACCTGGCCGCCGAGCCGGACCCGGTGCCGGGTCGGCGTGGCGGAGAACGGATAGGCCACGGCGATCTGGCCGTCGGGCCCTAGCCGGATGGCGTCGATCTCGTGCAGCGAGGTCAGAACCTCGGTGGTGCGCCGGCCAGCGGAGGCCGTGACGGTGTCCAGCTCGCGGGGTGCCGGCGGTCGGCCCGTGGCCGCGAAGGCCCGCAGGATCGCCTGGTGGACCGCCTTCTCCATCGGGTCCAAAGGCAGCGCGCGGGTTCGCCATGCGCTCAGCACCTCGCGCGGCGCTGGCGGCGCGTGTGCCGCGCCGATCGCGTCGCGGAGTTGCTCGACCGTCGGCACCGGAACGATCCGCCCGTCCGGGTCGCGGTAAAGACGACAGGAGATCCCGCGGTCGTGCTGATCGGCCGCCGCGAACGGGTCGACACCGTCGATCAGCAGGGTCGGGGAGCCGGCCATGCCGAGATCCGCGGCCGCCGCCTCGGACTCGAGCAAGCGGGTGGTGACCGGCAGATCGGTGATCCCCGCGATCCGTTCCAGCAGTGGCAGCAGGTTCGGGCAATCCCGTACGTGCAAAACCTCGAGACTCATCGGATCGCCTCCCGGGCGGGGTCAATCGCCTCCAGGAGTGCGCATCTGCGGTCGGCGCGGGGCTGATCGCAGGTAGCAACGAGCTCGGTGAGCGATTCGTGCATCCGCTGCAGATCACGGATCCTCTCTGCGAGGTCATCGCGGCGATGCTCGGCCAGCGCGCGCGCCCCCTCGCAGCTGTCCGGACCACCGGCGGCCAAGCCGATCAGCTCCTCCACCTCCTCCAGGGTGAACCCCAGCTCCTGGGCACGCTTGATGAACCGCAGGACTTCCACCGTTGTCGGCGGATAGTCCCGGTAACCACCTGTGGTCCGGGGCGGCTCAGCCAGCAGGCCGCGCCGCTCGTAGTAGCGCAGCGTCTCGTTGTTGACCCCGGCGCGCCTGGCCACCTCACTGGTTCGCATGCACTCATGCTGAACCCTGGACCCAACTACGGAGTCAAGCCCCAAGCTTCGCGACCCCGCACCGCACCGCGTGGTCGCTCGAGGTGTGTGCAACTCCCCAACCCCGTTCACGAGGTGGATCTCAGCCCCTCGGATCCGGCGTGTTGGTCGAGGCTCGCGTTTCAGTGGGTATCGAGTCGGGCCGGGGCGGGCACGCCTCGCCCATCACCGGCGCCACCAGGAGATGGACCGGATGCGGGAACCACGGTCTGACAGGGCAGGTAGCCGCCCCTGGTCGATCGGGCCCGTCGGCCCGCATCTGTTCAACGCGAGGTTCGCGCCGCCGACGCTTGTCCTTATCGGCGCGCCGGACTCCCAACAGACCGTTGCTGTTCAGCGGACCCGCAGCACGATGCGCTGCTCGGGCTCCAGGCGCAGGTCAGCCGGGTCGCCCTCCACAGGCGCGCCGTCACTGGTGACCTGTAGGACGCCGTCGTCGACGCGTACGCCGCCGATCTGGGTCGGCGTCAGCTTGAGGCCCCACTGCGTGAACAGCTGCCCGAGGGTGAAGGTCTCGCCGACGGTGTCCGCCTCGATGTGGATCGTGCCGTCCGTCTCATGTGTATGAACGGCGGACATGGCGCCGGTGGCGGGGTCCACACCAATGTTGGCCGGGACCTGGACCTGCTGGCCATCGATGATGATCTGCAGGTTCGGGTGGTAGTGCTCAGCCGTACCCATCGGTCCGAGGTCGAGGCCTGCGGCGGCAACGCGATCGGGGACGTCAGCGACGGGCGCCGGCCATGGCGGCATGGAACGGCCGTCTGCCGTCACGGTTTCAGCGCCTCCTTGCTGCGAGCTCGACGGGGCCGTCGTCGTGTCGGCTGAGTCACTGCTGCAACCTGAAATGAGCCCTGCGGTGAAAGTAGCGCAGACGGCCGCTGTCAGGAGGCGGTGACGGTACCGGTCTCGGGCGTTGATCAAAGGGGGTCCTGGGGAGCTTGTTGGGGTCGGTGCGAGGCCGAAGGGCTGGTTGGCACGGTGGCTGCGGTGGAACCGGCACGGCTCGACAAGCAGTCGGACGATGGCCATAGGGACTCCGGGCGCTTGCCGAACGGACAAACTCGGTAGCGCCCTGACCCGCATCACCATGACATTTCGCTGCAGGAGGCCGGATCGCTTTCGACCTGCAAGGTTGCGTGCTCAACTTCGAACCGCGTGCTCAGCAGCTCTCGTGCCGACCCGAGCACGGCGTCGGTGTCAGCATCGGCGTGTGCGACCAGGTGGGCAGTCGCGACATTCATGCCCGATGTGAGCGTCCACAAGTGCAGGTCGTGGACGTCGATCACGCCCGACACCCCAGCCAGCTCGCTCTCGACCCGAGCTGGCTCTACGCCAGCCGGAGCGTGCTGCCCGAGGACCGCCAACACCTCACGTCCGAGAGTCACTGCGCGGACGGCGACGAAGATGGCAATGGCGAAGGCGATCCCGGTGTCCCACCACGCGCTGCCCGTCCGGGCGACAAGTGCCCCGGCGACGATCACGCCGACCGAGCCAACAGTGTCGGCTACGACCTCCATGTAGGCGCCCTTCACATTGAGGCTTTCAGTCGCGCCGCCGCGCAACAGCAGTAGAGCGGCTATGTTCACCGCCAGGCCGATCGCGCCGACGATCAACATTGCGCCACTCTCGACCTCGACCGAGTCTCCGATCCGTCCGAGTGCCGCGATCGTGACGTAGGCGGCCACGCCGAGCATCAGCAGCACCGCCAGGCCGGAGGCGAATACCTCGGCGCGGTAGGAGCCGAACGTGCGCATTCCGGTCGTGTCCTTCCGGGTCGCGATCCTGGTCGCGACCAGCGCCGCGCCCAAAGCCACGACGTCGGCGGCCATATGCCCCGCATCGGAGAGCAGGGCGAGAGAACCGGACCACAGCCCGAAACCGAGCTCCACGCCGAAGAACCCCGCCACCAGTCCGAATGCAAGTGTCAACCGCCACCGATGCCGACCGGAGGCAGTCGCGTGCCCGTGACCATGCCCAGTCCCCATCAGGACTCTGCCCGTCCAGCGCTGGCAGGTCGCCCGGCACCGGCGTTCGAGCACAGCGCAGCCGCCTCGCAAGCCGTTAGAAGCTCATCAACGACACCGAGCACTCGCAGCACCAGGTCGCGCTCGGTCAGGGCGAAGACCGACGATCTCCCGACCGGTCGCGAGTCGACAAGGCCGCACTCACGCAGGCAGGCGAGGTGCTTCGAGACCGTTGACTGCGCCAGCCCGAGATGGGCCACCAGCTCGACTACCCGGTGCTCCCCCATCGTCAAATGCTGAAGAATCACCAACCGCGAGGGATCAGCCATCGCCCGGAACAAGCACGCTGCTGGCACCAACGCTGCTCGCTCGTCCACGGCGTCGTCGAGACGCACCCGCATTCCTGTGATCGCCATTTGGCGATGATATTGCTACAAAGCGGAGATGGCAATGGCGGCATGGAGACGCCAGTCGAGGCCGTCACACACCGTTCCCCGCAGACCTTCCAGGCGTCGACCGCGAACAGCGCGATCGTGCATCCTGCGCCCGGGTCAACCTCCCTATGCCATCGCTGACAACCGGGTGGCCTCGCGATGGCTTCGCCGGTCAGATAAGGGGTGGCTGCGGAAGGGAGCGTTAAGGAAAGGCAGCAGTACTACGCCGATAGTATTAGCCTCGGGATCAGGTGGAATCCGTTCGAGTCGCGGAAGGAGCGATCGGGGTGCAACTCGAGGGTGACGCCGCACATGTTGTCCGGCGGTGGAACAAGGAAACCGCGTCGTGAACAGCACCGAGCCTGCCGCCGCTGTTGCCGCGCCGGGTCGCAGCAGCCTCAGCGCTCGATGGGAACGGCGAGACGGGCACATGGCGGTCACTGCCGTCGCCCTCGGCCTTACCGCCATCGCGGTTGCGATGGCGCTCTTTGGCCTGCCGCCAGTCGACCTTCGCTCACCGCTACACGAATGGGGCGTGGCGTGCCCTTTCTGCGGCGGCACACGGTCCGCCCGCTACACGGCGCAGGGTCAACTAGCGAGGGCGTGGCGTTACAACCCGTTGGGCATCATCGTCGTCGCTTCGTCAGTCGCTGTCTTGGTTCGAGCAGCGGTCGGAATCCTCAGTAGGCGATGGCTCAATGTGAGTGTCCAGCTCGCGCCACGCGGGCGCCGGTTCGTACTGGCGGCAGTCGTCCTGCTTCTGGTCCTTCTTGAGATCAGGCAGCAAATGCGAGTCGACCTTCTCCTCGGCGACGGGTAACGCTCCGTTCGTTCGCTGCTCACGCAGGGCGCGAGGAGATGTTCCGGATCCGGAAACCACGGTCCGGCAGAGCGGGCAGCCGCCCATAGTCGATCGCCGACAAGGCCGCCGGCACCACGGGCGTGTACGTCATGTGCCTGGCGAGATGCTCCAGTGCCACGCCCATGAGGCGGGTGGAGATGGGCTCGCCGGGGCACCGATGGTGCACGGCGGGGTCGCCCCCACCCTGAGGCACGAAGGCAAACCGATCGGGTTCCTCGCCTAGGAACCGGTCGGGGTTGAAGCGTTCCGGGTCGTCCCAGTAGCGGCCGTCGCGATTCGTGCCGTACAGATCGAGCAAGACGCGGCGGCCCCTTGGGAAGCGGTGGTCCCGCCATTGGAAGTCCTCGCGGACGATGGCGGCAACAGCCGGGAAGAACGGGTAGTGACGGCGTACCTCTTCCACGAACGCCAGATCCTCGTTCCCATCGCCGCGCGCGAGCCGTTCCCGCCAGACCGGATGCGTGTCCAGTGCGTGCGCGACGAACGTTATGTACACGCTCGTGGCGACCGTGGGTCGTAGCACGTTGAGGAGCTCGACCGCGGCGACCCGAGGCGTCATCGGCTGCCCGTCGGGCTCCTGGTGGTTTGCGATCACCGATGCCGCGGACGAGTCAGAGACCTCCAGCTGACCTGAGCGGATCTGTTCGATGAGGTCGGCGGCCCATCGTTCCGTGGCCTTCCGCGCTGCCCGGGACCGCAAGTGCCCGAGTCCAATGGCGCCGGCCTCGTCGAAGAGCGCGGCCAGCTGCCGAGCGCGTGTCTCCGCCTCCGCCTCCGAGAGCGGCACGCCGGCCCACTCGCAGACTGCTCGGGTTAGGAGCACCTGGACCTGCGCGTACAGGTCGATCTGGTCGGCCGTCGTCCAGTCCGCCACCGCTTCGCCCCACTCCCGGGACACGACCTCCGCAAGGGCTTCGACGCGGTCGGGGTGGTTGATCTGGAGAAACATCGCCTTGCGCTGTCGATGGTGCTCGCCGTCGAGGCCCTGCACGCCGCCCTTTCCGAAGAGGGTCTTCTGCAGTGGCGCCGGGGCGGCTCCGGCGCGCTGGAACCGTGCCGGGTCGTAGAAGACGCTGGCAGCTTCGGCGCCGGTCATGCAGGTGGTACGGCGCAGCAGCAGCCTGGTCTCGAAGACGTCCACGCCGAGCTCGGCAGCCCGCCGAGACACAAAGCGATAGGGATCTCGTAGAAACGGGAGCGTGCTATCGACCGACTTGACCTTCGAGGGTGTCACGAGGGTTCCCTTCCTGTGCATCGCTCGACAGTACTGACAGTTGCCGCCGTGCCCGCGCTTGGCACACGGCGTTGATCATGACTTCTGGGCAACGCCGGCGAGGTAGTCGCTGCCGACGTAGGTGCGCCAGGTCTCGGCAGGATCGAGTCCGTGGCCGCTGAGCTCAGCGGGGAACTGGCCGGCGGTGAACCGGTCCTCGAGCGGGTGGTCCAGAAACCGGCGGTAGCTGGCTCGGGCGAGCGCGGCGGCGGTGACCTCGAGGAAGTAGAACTGCCCGCCGGGCTTCAGGACGCGGGCGACCTCGGCCACGGCGTCGCGCCAGTTGGTGACGTGGTGGATGATCCCGAAGTCGAACACGGCGTCGTAGCTGGAGTCCTCGGCACCAAGTGCGGCCTGGAGATCGTCGGCGCTGCCCTGCACGACGCGGACCTGGTCGTGGTACCGGCGCAGCCGGTGGCGGGCCCGAGCCACCATCGCGGGGTCGAGGTCGATGGCATCGACGGCGGCGGCGCCGAACTGGTCGATGATGAGCTTGGTGCCGTAGCCCGAGCCACAGCCGATCTCCAGCGCGCGAGCTCCTGGGGTACGGCCACCGAGCCGGCGCAGTATCGGTGCTTCGACGCAGCGCTGGAAGGTGCGGTTGGCGGGGCTGGTGACCAGGAGGGTCTCCGTCTTGTTCATCAGCATCGGTCAGCGCTCCCTGTCGTCGGAGACGGTGCTCGCTTGCGGCGTGCGATGGTGATGGTCGTCACCAGCGGTGGGCCTGCCGGGCAAGAACAACGTGGTGAGCAGCGCACTGAGCCCGGCGGTGATCGCCGTAGCGACCAACACCAGGGTCATGCCGTGCAGGTAGGCCACATGCGCGCTGGCCGCGACGCCTGGCTCGCCAAGGCGCGTGGCAGCAGCGAGGGCACCGGCGATTGACTCGCGTGCCGCGGCCGCCGCCTCGGCCGGCAGGCCGGCGGTGTTCACCCGGTCGGCGTAGCCCTCGGCCAGCAGGCTTCCGAGCAGGGCGACGCCGAGGGCACCACCGGTCTGACGCAAGGTCATAGTGATCGCGGTACCTGACCCAGCTTGCTCGGTCGGGAGAGCGTCGAGGACGGCGTCCATGGCCGGCGCGAGCGCCATCCCGATCCCGAGTCCCGCGATGGCGAGCCAGGCGGCGACGAATCCGTAACAGGACTCCAGGGCGGTGAACGAGCCGAGTGCCGCACTTGCGGCGAGCACCGCCAGTCCGGCCGAGACCGGCACCCGGTAGCCGGTGCGCGCGGCCAGCCGCTCCCCCGCGGGGGCGCCGACGACCAGTCCTCCGATCAGCGGGAGCAGCCGGATCCCGGTGCCGAGTGCGTCGTGGCCGGCGACGAACTGCAGGTACTGCGGAACGACGAACAACAATCCCAGCATGCCGAACGTCACCAGGACGCCGGCGATGCTGGCCCACAGGAACTGAGGCCGTGCGAACAGGTGAAGGTCGATCATCGGGTCGCGTACCAGCAGCTCCCAGGCCACGAAGGCTCCCAGTACCGCCAACCCCGCGGTGATCGCCCCCACCGTCATCGGGTCCGACCAACCCCGGGCGGGGGCCTCGATCACCCCGTAGACCAGCGAGGTCAGCCCTGCGGTGGACAGCACCGCTCCGAGAACGTCGGGCCGGCGTGGCGACGGGTCGCGCGACTCCGGGAGCAGGACCGCGATGGCGATCGCGCCGATGATCGCGATCGGGACGTTGATCAGGAAGATCGAGCCCCACCAGAAGTGCTCGAGTAGGTAGCCGCCGATGATCGGTCCGAGCGGGATGCCGATCCCGAGCCCCATGACCAGTAGCGAGACCGCCTTGCCCCGCTCGGCAGGTCCGAAGAGCGCGGCCAGGACCGCGAAGGCGACCGGCATCATGATGGCCGCTCCCATGCCCATAACGCCGCGTGCGGCGATCACCAGGGCGGCCGAGTCGACCCCGGCGGCGACAGCCGAGGAGATGCCGAACACGCCGAGGCCGATGAGGAGCAGTCGTTTGCGGCCGTACCGGTCTCCTAGCGCCCCGCAGGTGAGCATCAGTCCGGCGATCACCAGGACGTAGGCGTTGACCATCCATTGCAGGCTGTCGGTGCCGACCTCCAGCTCGGTGGCGATGGTCGGCAGCGCGACGTTCATGATGGTGATGTCGAAGCCGAGGGTCAGGACAGCCAGGGCGAGGGCGGCTAGCGCCCACCAGCGCCGCGGATCGTCGTAGGTGGTACTCATGATTGCTTCCTTCCCTGGGTGGAATGGTGCGGTCAGTCGGTGAGGCCCAGCCGGTTGTGCAGCCGCCGCAGCGGCGCGGGGGCCCACCAGTTCGCCTCGCCGGCGAGTCGCATGATCGCGGGCACCAGCAGGGCGCGGACGATGGTGGCGTCGAGGACGACCGCCAGGGTCAGGCCGACGCCGATCACCTTCAGCGCGGTCAGGTTCGAGGCGGCCAGTGCCAGGAAGACGGTGGCCAGGATGGCGGCCGCGGCGGTGATCAGTCCGCCGGTGCGTTGCAACCCTTGGGCAACGGCTTCGGTGGTGGTGGCGCCGTTGCGGTGGGCCTCGGTGATCCTGGAGAGCAGGAAGACCTCGTAGTCCATCGAAAGGCCGAAGGCGATGCAGAAGACCAGCACCGGCAACGTGGTCTCCAGGGTGCCGGTCGGGGTGAAGTCGCCGACCAGCCACCGCAGGTGGCCGTCCTGGAACACGTAGACCAGGGCGCCGAAGGTGGCGCTGAGGCTGAGCAGGTTGGTCACGATCGCCTTCACCGGGATCAGCAGCGACCCAGTGAACAGGAACAAGAGCACGAACGTCGACAGGGCGATCACGCCCAGTGCCCACGGCAGTCGGTCGGCGATCGTGTCGGTGGCATCGACCAGAGTGGCCGCCGAGCCGCCGACCAGCACCTCTCCCGGTGCAGGCTGGTCCCGGATATCGCCCACCACGTCGCGGGAGTCGGCGGGCTCCACGGCCACCGGGGTGACCGCCACCCAGGTTCCCGCCGCCGAGGTGTACCGGGCACCCAGAGAGCCGGCCCGTCCGCTGGTAGGGGCAGTCGGTTGCCCGTCGACGTAGCGGCCGGTGGCGGTTTCCACCGTGGCCACCCCGGGCAGGGTGGAGAGCCGGGTGGCGTACGCGTCCAGCTCGTCCCCCTCGACCGGTGCGGCGTCACGTCCGGGCAGGACCACGGTGATCGGGTCGTCGGCGGCGCTGGGGAAGTCTTGTGCCAGCCGTTCGGCGGTCTCGGCCACTGGGTGGTCGGCGGGAAGGGTCCGGTGGTCCAGCAGCCCGAACTTCGCCCCGGCGAACGGAAGCACCAGCAGCACCAGCACCGCGCTGACCGAGACCAGGATCAGCACGGGGCGGCGCATCACCAGCGCGGCGATCCGGTGCCAGGCCTGCCGGTCCCCCCCTCCTCGGGTACGTCGCCGGGTGATGCGCCTGCGGATCGGGGCAAACACGTCGGCGCGGTCCAGCCGGTGCCCGACCAGGGCGAGAAGCGCGGGCACCACGACCACCGAAGTAAGTGCGGCCAGCGCCGTGACCGCGATCCCCGCGTAACCCAGCGACCGCAGAAACGGCATCGGGAACAACAGCAGCGCCGCCAGAGAGAGCGCCACTGTGACCGCGGAGAACACCACGGTGCGCCCGGCGGTACGCACGGCGATGACCACGGAGGCGTCGACAGTGCGACCCGCCCGGCGCTCCTCACGGAACCGGGTGACCAGGAACAGGCTGTAGTCGACCGCGAGGCCGAACCCCAGAGCGGTGGTCAGGTTGAGTGCGTAGGTCGACATCGTGGTGGCCTCGGCAAGCAGCCCGAGCACCGCCAGCGTGCCAACCACCGCGCCAGCACCCACCAGCAGGGGCAGGCCGGCCGCGATCGCGGAGCCGAAGACCAGCAGCAACACGAGCAGGGTGATCGGGAAGGTCACCTTCTCGGCGGAGATCAGGTCGCTCTCGGCCTGCTTGTCCACCGCCAGACCCACCGCAGCGGACCCGGTGGCGCTGACCCGCAACCCGCTGGAGGTCTCCTCGATGTCCTCTAGGTCGTCGATGATCCGCGACGCGGCTTCTTGCGCGGCGTGCTCGCCGCCGGTCAGCTGCAGCGCGATCAGCGCCGAGCGTCCATCGTCGGTCCGCAGGGACGGGTCCGGCGTCGTCCAGTAGGACGTCACCCCGCCCACGCCGGGCATCTCGACGAAGCGTCGCGTCAGCTCGCGTCCCGACTCCGCGGCCGCCGGGGAGTCGACGGAGCCGCTGCTCGCCTCGGCGATCAGGACCAGGTTCGCCGGTCCGCCCGGGAACTCCTCGGCCAGCAATTCGGCCGCGCGCTGCGACTCTGCTGAGGGATCCAGGTAGGCACCCGAGGTCAGCTTGTCCCCGGCGTCCCGCCCGGACAGGCCTGCCAGGATCATCAGCAACAGCGCAGCGAGCAGCACCAGACCCTTGCGGCGTAGCAGCAACCGCAGGACCCGCCCTGCGTCACCCTCCTGCTCCGCCTGTCCGCCCTGCTCGCGGTGCAGCACCGTCGTCACCATCCCGAACCCCTTCAAAGCCATGGCCGCTGTCAGCGGAAGTGGACGATCAATCATCCTGCCGCTATCATCGGGCTATGTCAATGACAACGGAGAAGCTCGACCCGGCCCTGCGGCGGGGAGCGGCGCTGTTCCACGGCCTCGCGGACCGCAAGCGGCTGGCGCTCATCCGCCATCTCGCCGACGGCGAGCGCCGCGTGGTGGATCTGACCCGGGAGCTCGGGCTCGCACAGGGCACCGTGTCGGGTCACCTCGCCTGCCTGCGCGACTGCGGCCTCGTCGTGGGCCGACCCGAGGGTCGTCAGATGTTCTACTCCATCGCCCACCCCGAGCTGATGGACCTGCTCGGCGCCGCCGAACAACTGCTCGCCCTGACCGGCGAGACGGTCGAGCTCTGCCCCCGCTACGGCCCCTCAGCCACCCCCACCGAGTCC
>NZ_JBDYKJ010000096.1:0-14684 GCF_040012395.1 Nocardioides sp. 31GB23
TAGCCCGATGTCGTCGACGATGACGAGGTCGGCTCGCAGGATGCGGGCGATGGCCTTGGACACGGTGTCGTCGGCACAATGGGGGCGCAGCAGCACCCCGAGGGGTCAAGTCCCAGTTAGTGGTGTAGCGCTGCGTTCCTTCTCTCGGGTTCAGGCGGTGAGTGCGGGCAGGTCATCAGCTCCGATCTCGGGTTCGGTGGTAGGGACGACGTTGACGCGGCAGCGGGCGAGGACTTCGAGTCCGAGATAGCGGCGGCCCTCGGCCCATTCGTCGGTCTACTCGGCAGGACGGCGCCGACGAGGCGGACGATGGCCTCGCGGGTGGGGAAGATCCCGACGGCGTCGGTGCGACGGCGGATCTCGCGGTTGAGGCGTTCGGCGGGGTTGTTGGACCAGATCTGGGTCCATACGTCCTTGGGGAACTCGGTAAAGGCGAGGATGTCGGCGCGTGCGGCGTCGAGGTGGTTGTGGACCTCGGGGAGCTGCGCATCAGATCGGGGCTGGCTTCGGCGAGGGCTTCGCCGAGCAGGCGTCCAGGGTCGACAATGTGGGTGGCGGTCATCGTGATGACTCCATTCGAGAGTGCTGTGAGAGGTTCGCTCGAAGGATCACGCGGTGGCCGCTGCTTCGTCTGCCGCACACGCCGGCGACGATCTCGGCGACCGCGCTACACCACTATCGGGGACTCAACTCCCCGAAGGTCTTCAAGGGTGAACCAGGCGACCTTCAGCCCGGCCTCGACGGCCTGCTGACCGAGCGCCTCGAGCAGGGACGTCTTCCCGGTCCCCCATGGCCCGCACAGCACGAGGTTCTCGCGGCGGTGCACCCATTCCAGGTTTTAGCGCCTGCTGGGTCGGTGCTGCTGGCCGGCTGCTGGCCGTGCTGCCGGCCCAGGCGTGCCCACGCGCTGGTGCCCTGGGTGAGCGAGGAGTCTTCGCTGGCTCGGTGCACATCGCGCTCGCCGGCTGCTGCTCCTCGGGCGTGGTGGTCGAGGATCCAGGGCAGGTCGGCCTCGGCGAACCGGCCGTGCACGGCGGCGTGACCGAGTGCCCAGTCGACCTCGACGGGGTCGAACAGCTTGGCCAGGCTGAGTGCTTCGGCCAACTTGACCCGCATCTTGGTGGTGC
Organism: Nocardioides sp. 31GB23; assembly: GCF_040012395.1. Taxonomy (NCBI): domain Bacteria; kingdom Bacillati; phylum Actinomycetota; class Actinomycetes; order Propionibacteriales; family Nocardioidaceae; genus Nocardioides; species Nocardioides sp. 31GB23. The sequence continues at coordinate 1,128 of NZ_JBDYKJ010000096.1, forward strand.
CCGCGGCGGCGGCCTCGACCAGCCACAACCGGGCGCCCTCGCCCAGGTCGAGGAACTCTGATTCGGCGGTGTGCTTCGCGCGGGGTCGTCGGTCCAGGGGCCCGGACGGCTGAGCCGGGAAATGGTCATCGATCAGCTGTGGGCTGCCGGGAGTGGCCCGTCGGTGGCGCGCGACCTCGACCGGGCCAGCCTTGCCGACGTGGACGATCACACCTGCTCACGGTCACCGACGCCCTGGGCGCGCACCCACACCGTCGCCCCGAGCAGGGTGTGCGGGACCGAGTACTGCCCGGACTCGAACGTCACCATCGGCGTGTTACCCGGCACCACCCGAGTGGTCCCGAACGCGACCGTGTGCGATGCCGCCGCCACCGGGTGCAGCCGGGCCCGCTCCTCGGCGAGCATCTGGTCCGGCGCCCGCTTCGTCACCCGATGCGCCCGAGTGTTGACCTTGGCGCAGAACGCCACACACGCCGCCTCGAGCTCCGCGAAGCTCGTGTAGGCCTCACGCAGGTTGGTGTCCTTGGGACCGATGTCGGCCTTGCTGATCTTCACCGACGACTCCGTGCCGCCCTTGGACGCCGGATCGGCCGGCCCGCAGGTGTGGACCACCACCGAGTAGTGCTCGGCGAACGCGACCAGCTGCGGGTTGCGGTAGTGCCACGTCGAGCGGGACACCCCGACCAGGTCCAGCGCGGCGCGCTGAGAGAACCCGGCACCGATCAACGCCGTGACCAGCGCCGCGCTCACCTCGAGCACCGCCACGACCCCCTGGACCGGGGCTACTCCTGGGCCGGTGGCTGGGCGGCGGGAGGATCGGACTCGGAGCTCTTGCTGTCGCCGCTTGGATGCAGGATCTCGATAGCTTTTCCCAGCGCATCGACCGCCCGCCGCTGACGAGCCAGCTCCTCGTCACGTTCGGCGACCTCTTGCTCGTGGGCCACATCGCGTGCAGCCAACTGCTCGCGCAGCGCGGCGTTCTCCTCCAGCAGCCGTTTCAGCAAACGGGCCTCATCCACGCTCACCAGACCTCCCGACCTCGGCACCAGTCCATGCTCCAGGGTGTCGGCGAGGACCTGCATGCGCCAGCGCCTGAACCTGTCGACCTTGAGCCCGTGGGCCTGCAGGAAGGCCGCCTTACCGCCGTGCGGGACCTGCAGATACTCATAGACCAGCGCACGCTGCTCCTCGATGCTGTAAACGCCTTCGATGGGCAAGTCGATCAACTCCTAGACGGAGACGACTGACTCACAAGCAGAGTGACAGGTAGGAGCTCGCCGTAGTTCCTTGACCTCACGTTCGAGTTCGGCGATGCGCTGCGCCTCAACGCTGGTGACGCCGGGCCGGTGTCCCTCGTCGACCTCGGCCTGGAAGACCCAGCTGCGCAACGTCTCAGCGTTGATCCCCAGCTGATCACTCACGCGCCTGAGCGCGCCGGTCCTGGTCGCCGGATCACGCCGCAGATCGACCGCCATCCTGATCGACCGCTCCCAAACTCTTCCGGATACTTCCTCGGTGCTGTCATGACTCTCATCCTTCCGTGAAATGAGAGCCTCCATCAGACCCGGCACGCGACAGTGAGAGGTTCACACTCGAAGGATTCACCCTGCGGCCGCGCCTACGTTATAGGCACGCGCTCACTCAGGTCGTCGTACTCCACCCTGCTGGACTCCACTTGCGGCTATTGGGGCGGTACGACATCGTCGTCGCCGCTGGGCGCCCCGACGACGTTGGAGCGGGCCACGCCCCCAGCGAGGAGACGTTCGACGTCCGCTGCTGCGTAGTCCAGCTCAGTCAAGATCTCCCGGGTGTGCTCACCGAGCATTGGTGGCGGGGTGCCGAGGTGCCCAGGGGTGCCCGACATCTTGAGCGTCGGCGAAAGCTGCGGGATCGAGCCGACGCCGGGGTGCTCCACCGAGCTGACGATGCCGGCGGCCTTGACGTGCTCGTGCGAGAGCAGGGAGGGGAAGTCGAGCACGGGGCCGAACAGCACGTGCACGGCCCGGAACCGCTCCTCCCAGACCGCGGTCGGCTGGGTCCTGGTGATGGACTCGATGATCGGCACCAGGAGGTGCCGGTTGCCGACCCGCAACTTGTTGTCGGTGAACCGTGGGTCGTCGACCAGGTCAGGTCGACCTAGGGCATCGCAGAACTTGGGCCACGCCTCCCCCGCCCCCCAGACGCCGGCGACCATGTAGCCGTCCTTGGTCTCGAAGACGTTGTACGGAGCTACTGCGCTGTGCGCGCCGCCGAGCCGCTCGGGTTCCTCGCCGGTCGCCCAGTAGAGGGCGAGCCGGGTCGTCAGCGCGGCCATCAGCGCATGCAGCATCGAGACCTCGATGTACTGACCCTCACCGGTGCGCCCACGGGCGATCAGGCCGAGCAGCGAGCTCTGGATGACCTGCATTGCGCCGGCGTAGTCTGCGATCGGCACGCCTATGAGCACTGGCCCGCCGTCGATCTCACCCGTCACCGACATGACGCCCGACATCGCCTGCACGACCGGGTCGGTCGCGGGCCATGCCTCGAGCGGCCCGCGACCGAATCCCGACACCGAGATGTAGATGAGCCGCGGGTTGATGACCTTAAGGTCCTCGTAGCCCAGGCCCATGGACTCCGCCACGCCGGGACGGTAATTCTCGACGAAGATGTCGCTCTCTGCGGCGAGCCTGCGGACGATGTCGATCGCCTCCGGCTCTCGCAGGTTGAGCGCGATACTACGCTTTCCGCGGTTCCACATCAGGTAGAGCGCATTCTCAGTGCCGTGGTACGCGTGGCCGGTGCTGCGGCTGGGATCACCCGAGGCAGCCGACTCGACCTTCACGACGCTCGCGCCGTAGTCGGAGAGCATCGCGGTGCCGTAGGGCCCCGACATGTGCCGGGTCAGATCGAGGATTCGAACGCCGTCAAGCGCGCCTGGGATCATCATGACGTCTTCGTCCCTTCCTGTGGGTTTCCGAGCGCGGCCGCGCCCAGCATGTCGCGGGCGATCAGGTAGCGGTGGACCTCGCTGGCGCCCTCCACGATGCGCGAGATGCGCAGGTCTCGGAACCAGTGCTCCAGCACACCCTCCTTGGCGACGCCCATGCCGCCTAGGATCTGGATCGCGCGGTCTATGACCCGGAAACCCATCTCGGTGCCGTAGAGCTTCGCGATCGACGACGCCGTACGGGCATCCTCGCCCCGGTCGTCGGACCACGCGGCGTCCCACATGAGCCAGCGTGCCGCGTTGATCTCGACCCGGGAGTCCGCAAGGGGGAACTGCACACCCTGGCGCGAGGCCAGCAGCGCGCCGAAGGTCTCACGGTTCTTGGCCCACTCCGAAGCGATCTTGACCGCCTCCTCAGCCACGCCCACCGCCTGCGCCGCGTAGTGCAGACGACCGCGCACGAGCCACTGCTGGGCGAGCGCAAAGCCCTGCCCCTCCTCGCCGACCAGGTTCTCGGCCGGGATCTCGCAGTCTTCGAGAACGATCTCGGTCGTCCAGTGGTTGCGCAACACCGGGACCGACGTGACGTGCATGCCGGGCGTGCCGCCGTCGACGATGAACGCCGAGATGCCGGTGCGCCCGGGGCCGCCGGTGCGCGCATACACGATGCCGTAGTCGGCGTGGTCCGCGTTCGACGCCCACATCTTGCGACCGTTCAACACCCAGCCGGCTCCGGTACGGCGGGCGGTCGTACGGATCGAGCGTGCCGGGTCGGACCCGCCGGACGGCTCACTGATCGCGGCGAACGTCGTCCATCCCTTGTCGATCGTGGGTCGGACGTACTTCTCGATCTGCTCGGGGCTGCCCTTGTAGAGGACGTTCGGCGCGCCCTGCCCGAACACGCCCTGCCCCGGGTTGGGGAAGGCATAGCGGTGCTTCGTCATGTGCTCGACGACGACAGCCATCTCGAAGGTGCTCAACCCTCCACCGCCGAACTCCTCGGGCGCGTCGAGGCACCAGAAACCTGCCTTGCGAGCCTTCACCTGCAGGGCGGTGACCTGCTCCTGAGGGATCCCCCGCGCCTCGGGCGGCAGTGCCTGCTCGACAGGCACGATCTCGCGGGCCACAAAGTCCTGGATCGTGGCGGCGAGGGTCGCGAGCTCGGGGCTCACGAAGCGTCCTGGGTGGTTGGTCGTGATGGTCATGTGACGGACTCCGGTAAGGGGGCGGGGGTGCTGTCGGGCAGGAGGAAGGAGCGGCGCTCCGGGTCGGCGACGGCTGCCAGCGCCTTCCTGCGGCGGCCGAGTCCGACGCCGCGCAGATCCGCTACGCCGTGCTCAGTGACGACGTGGTCCACCATGCTCTGCTGGGTGCTGACCCACGACGAGTCGAGGGTCTTGACGATCCGTGACACGCGCTTGCGGCCGGCCGTGGACGGGAGGGCGATGATGCTGCGGCCCCCTGCGGACGCCTGGGCGCCCCGCATGAAGTCGGTGTGGCCTCCCAGTGCCGAGACGCGGCGTGCGCCGATGAGCTCGACGTTCACCTGACCGGCGACGTCGACCTGAATAGCCGAGTTGATCGCCACGAGGCCGTCGAGGGTCGCCAGCACCTCCGGACGCTGGATGCCCTCGATCTGACGCAGTTCGACGCGGGGGTCCTCGGCAACGAAGCGGTAAAGCTCGGCGCTGCCCATCGCGGCTCCGGTGACGATCACGGGGCGTTGGCCATCCGGTGGGGCAAGGGCCCCAGCACGCTCGAGGTCAAGAAGCCAGTCGCCGACCAGGGCGGAGTGCACCCGCAGGCCCCGGCGTGAGGTCAGGAGCTGGCCTATTGCGTTGACCGTCGATCCGAAGCCGAGCTGAAGCGTCGCTCCGTCGGGAACCAGACTGGCGACGCCGGCCGCGATTGCGAGGTCCAACTCGGTAGGGTCCCCGTGCGGCATTGATAGCACGGGCCGCGACACCGGGGTTGACAGCGTCAGGCGCTCCAGTGGCACGACGGCCGCACCCGGGTGGCGGGGCAACTGATCGTTGATCTCCGCGACGATGACCCGGGCCCCCGCCAGCGCGTCGACGGTGAAGTCCATTGAGATGCCCGTGGTGCAGTTGCCCAACTCATCGGGCGGGGTGACCTGCAGCAGCAAGACGTCCGCGGCGAGCGAGCCCTCACGGATCAGGCCGGGCAGGTCGGAGTAGTTGCACGGCACGACGTCGAGCAGACCTGCGGCGTCGACCGCGCCGAGCCCGGCCATGGCGCCGTACGACACCACCGACACTTGTCGTGCCAGGTCGACGTCGACCAGGCCGCTCAGGCTGAAACCGATGAACAGCTCGACGGCGGGTAGATTCGCGGCCTGCTCGCGCAGCGCCTGCACCAGGCCGAGTGGCTCGCAGACCCCCTGGGAGACCATGACGCGGTCGCCCTCACGGATAACCGAGGCGAGGTCCAGCGGTGAAGCAGTGACCTCAGGCACGGCCGAGCTCCCGCTCTGCGTCCTCGTCAGTTTCGTAAAGGCACATGGCGAGTCCCTTACGGGCGATGTCGACCACCAGCTCGTCGCGCTGGTTGTAGGAGCGGTGGACGAACGACACGATGCCGGTCATCGGCCGCGATTTGGAGCGGCGACGGTCGGTGATGATCGACTCGGCCCGCAGGGTGTCGCCGATGTAGACCGGTGTTGGGAACGTGATGCTGTCGATGCCCAGGTTGCCCAGCGACGTCCCCTCAACGGTGTCGGCGACGCTCATTCCCATCGTCAACCCGATGGTGAAGACACTTGTCACGAGCCGCTCGCCGTATATCGTGCCCTTGGCGAACTCCTCCGAGAGGTGCAGTGGCTGGGTGTTCATGCACAGCGAGGTGAAGAGCAAGTTGTCGGTGTCGGTCACGGTGCGCGACATGTTGTGGCGGATGATCTTGTCGATCTCGTACTGCTCGTAATAAAGGCCCGGCATGGGACGTCTCCTGGACTCTCAGTAGGAACGGGGCAGGCCGAGGACGTGCTCAGCGAGGTAGGACAGCACGAGCTCGTTGGCGATCGGCGTGATGCGCAGTAGCCGCACCTCGTGCCAGTACCGACCCACGTGGTACTCCGTCGCGTAGCCCATGCCACCGTGCACCTGGATGGCGCGATCGGCCGCGTTGAAGCCAGCGGTCGAACACAGCAGCTTCGCTGAGTTGGCCTCGCGCCCGGCCGGCAGTCCCTGGTCGAAGAGCCACGCGGCCTTGCGCATCACGAGCTCAGCGGCATCCAGGTCGGCCAGCGACTGCGCCAGGGGGAACTGCACACCCTGGTTCATGCCGATGGGCCGGTCGAACACGATCCGCTCATTGGCATAGTCGACCGCACGACGCAGCGCGGCACGGCCGATGCCGAGGCATTCCGCAGCGACCAGAACCCGCTCGCCGTTGAGCCCGTCGAGCAGGCACCGGAATCCACGACCCACCTCGCCCACGACGTCCTCATCGGCGACGAACAGGTCATCGATGAACAGCATGTTCGAGTCGACCGCGTGACGGCCGATTTTCGAGATCTCTTGGGCCGTGACGTGGTCCTTGTCGTTCTCGGCGAAGAACAAAGTCATTCCGTCAGTCGGCTTCGTGCAATCCTCGCGCGGCGTTGTGCGGGCGATGATCAACAGCCGCTCGGCGCCCTGGGCGCCGGAGATCCACATCTTCTGGCCGTTGATGAGCCAGCCACCGTCGACCTTGCGAGCCGTGGTGCTGAGGCGTGACATGTCAGTGCCTGCGGTCGGCTCAGTGACGGCGAACGAGACACGCAACCTGCCCTCGGCGGCACGGGGCAAGAAGCGCTGCTTCAAACTCTCAGATCCGTGGTGGACGATCGGCAGGAGGCCGAACACCGGCATGTGCACCGTGCTACAGGCGCTCAGGCCGCCGCCCGAGGCGGCGATGGTCTCCATCATGATGGCGGCCTCGGTGACGCCGAGCCCGCCCCCGCCATACTCCTCTGGGAGCGCAAGGCCGAGGAAGCCGGCGTCGGCGAACGTTTCCAGGAAGTCCTGGGGGAACTCGTGCAACCGATCCTTCTCTGCCCAGTACTCATCGGGGTACTTGGCGCAGTGAGAAGCAATGGCTTCGCGGAGCTCCTTGTGGTCCTGCGTGACTGTGAAGTCCATCTCATCTCCTCTATACTGCGAACTATGCGCAGGTTAACTCAATAGGGGTGACGGACGCCACCCCTGGGCGACATCTGCGACAGGCCCGCAGATCTTTTGGCGATGATCGGACCGGGCGGCCGTAACTGGATCGGCCTCCTGCGAGACCCGATGTTCGGACCGCTCGTCGTCAGCAACAAGATCCAGACCCTGCCCGATCGAACCGACGTCCTCGAGCACAGCCTGCGCTACAACCGCGGGCTCGACCAGCTGGACTCAACCTCTACCGCTCGGCCTCCCATCCGAACGGCCCCGATTGCCGCGGTGGCCAGCCGAAGTCACCCCAGGAGTTCCTCGACGGCTTCTTGCTCCAGTAGCCGCAGCGCGAGGTCACCCAGCACTTCTGACCAACAGCATTCGTCTAGGCTGACGGCGATAACGTGCGCGGGGAGACGTACTCCTTCGCAGTCGTGGAGGTGTACGGCGACGAGGCGGTGCCGCTGCAAGGCGGCGACCGTCTCGAGTGGGGCGACAACGTTCGGCGGATCGCGGTCGAACTGGTCGTACGCGGATTGGCACGCCGCCGCTGGATGTCGCGAATCCACCTGTCTTGGCCCGCACGAACTGGGGTCGTCGCTCAACTGAGGACCCGTCGTACCAGCGCCCACTCGTCGCGCGCTCCTCCCTCGCACCTACCGACGAGGTTCATTGAGCGACGCTCGCAAACTATGCGCATGTTACTGTCCTGAGCATGCTTAACGCTCCGCTCGCCGGACTCCGGGTCGTCGACTTTGGTCTTCTGCTTCCTTCGCCCTTCGTCAGCCGTCTGCTCGCGGACCTCGGTGCGGACGTCATCAGCGTCCACCCGCCTTCTGGTGATCCCGGCTACCAGCTGCTGCCCGGCATCGCGCCACACCTACACCGCGGCAAGCGCGCGGTCCGTCTCGACCTGAAGACCCCCGGCGGCCTCGACACCGCGCTCGGCATCCTCGCGACTGCGGACATCGTGCTCGAGGGCTTCCGTCCCGGTGTCGCTGATCGACTCGGCATCGGCTTCCAGGCGGTTTCAGCGCGTCGTCCCGGCGTCGTCTACTGCTCGATCTCGGGCTACGGGCAGAGCGGCCCCAAGCGGACCATGCCGGCGCACGATGCCAACATCGAGGCGTCCGGGGGCGTGTTCGCGGGATCCCTCGCTGTTGGCGACACCCCGCCCACCCCCTACCTCCCGGTCGCCGATCTGAGTGCGTCGATGTTCGCTGCGCTCTCGATCGTCTCCGCCATTCTGGGTGGGGTCCGCTCCTCGGGCGAACCGGAGTCGGTCCTCCTCGACGTCTCGATGGAGGAGTCGGTCATGCAGTTTGCGCTGCCACGCTGGGGTCGCTGCCTGACCGACGCCGTGGAGCCGGTCGCAGAGGACCTTGTCGCGTACTCAGCCGGAGCCGGTGTGTTCGCGACGTCGGACGGCCGTCACGTGGCGATTGCCGCGATCGAGACGCCGTTCTGGTCTGCGCTATGCCATGGCATCGGCCGTGCCGACCTCGCGTCGGCGCCGTACGACACCCATGCCGGTCGCAGCGCCGAGCGCGCCGAGCTGCGCACCCTTGTTGCCGAGGCGATCGCTGGTCGTACGGCCGCAGCGCTTATCGACGAGCTCGAGCCGCTCGGCGTACCGATCACGCTCGTGCGCACCGTCGCCGAGGTCGCTGCCGACGAGCACCTGCGAGCACGCGGCGCGATCCTGCCTGCTCCGGAAGGCCTCCGGGTCGCACATCCGGTCGTCTGGTCGGGCACCCGGCCCGCTAGCTCCGACACCGACCCCGACCACGTCCGCGACCTCGCGAACATCCTGGCCGAGCTTTCCACGGCCCCGATCGGAGCAACCTAATGACCGAGGGACCCACGAGCGGCTTCGTCGACGTCGACGGACTGCGGCTGCACCACCTCGAGTGGAGCCCCGACGGACCTGATCCCGTCGTGCTGGTGCACGGCATCAACGTGCAGGCTCACACGTGGGACCCCATCGCTGCCGAGCTCGCGAAGACCCGACGGGTCGTCGCGGTCGACCTGCGCGGCCATGGCGAGAGCGGGTGGACTCTCGAGGGGTACGGCATCGACTCCTTCGTCCACGACCTCAGCGCCGTGCTCGACTCCCTGGGCATTGAGACGGTCGACCTCGTGGGGCACTCCCTGGGCGGTCGCGTCACGATAGCGTTCGCTGGCGAGCACCCCGGGCGCGTGACCCGCATGGCGCTGTCCGACACAGGACCCGAGGTGGCTCGCGGCGGCGGCGAGTTCTCGCGCGACATCGTGTCGTCGACCCAGGACGTGCGCGGCTTCCGCGACCGCGCCCAGGCACGTGCCCACTACGCGAAGCTGCACCCCGAGTGGCAGCCCGTCTTCCTCGACCTCCACGCTGAGCACCAGCTCCGCCAGAACTGGGCGGGCAAGCTCGTGTTCCGCTCCGATCCGGAGCTGTTCTGGCTGACCGGGTCGGCTGGTCGCCGCGAGAACCCGTACCTGTGGGAGATGTGCACTCGCGTCACCGCGCCGGTCCTCGTCATGCGGGGCACCCGCAGCCCGTTCCTGGACGACGACATCGCCGGGCGCATGATCGACGCCTTCCCCCGCGCCGAGCTGTGCCGCATCGAGGCCGGCCACTACATCCCTCGCGAGGTGCCCGACGAGTTCACCGCGGCACTCCTCGCGTTCCTCCAAACACCCCTTCCCTGAACCCGAGAGGCCACCATGACCATCGAACCCCGCCCGCTTCGCATCGTCGACTTCTCGACCCACCTGTCAGGGCCACTCGCCTCGCACTTGCTCACCGAACTCGGGGCTGACGTCGTCAAGGTCGAGAACCCGCGCACCGGTGACGGCAACCGCGGCAACGTCCCCCTGATCCGTGGCTCCGGCATGATGCACGTCGCTCTCAACGCTGGCGCCCGCAGCCTCGCGGTCGACCGACGGGCCGACGACTGGGACCAGACAATCGCTGCCTGCGCCTCGTGGGCCGATGCCGTGCTGGTCGGCGCTCGCCCGAAGGACGCTCGCAAGCGCGGCATGGACTTCGAGACCATGATCAAGGCCAATCCCGAGCTCATCTACGTCTCGCTGTCGGGCTTCGGCGACCAGGGACCGTGGAAGGACTACACAGCGCACGGTCAGACGATCGACGCGCTCGCGGGTCTCGTGCCCGTCGCGGACGGGGAGCTGCAGCCCACGACCCGGTCGGGCTGGCGAACCGCCGGCACCAGCCTAGGCGGCGTCTTCGCCGCGCTGGGTGTCCTGGCCGCCGCCCGTCGCCGCGACCAGGGCCTCGGTGAGCCGCAGTACCTTAGCGTCTCGCTGTGGGGTGCCGCGATGTGGTGGAACTGGCGCGACCTGACGATGCTCGCGAACACCGGTGAGCCGTGGTTCGACTACAGCGACATCGGCTCGCGCTACAGCCTCTACTACACCCGGGACCGTCGGGTGATGCTGTGTGCGCCCACCGAGCGACGCTTCTGGCTGTCGTTCTGCGACATCCTCGGTCTGCCCGAAAGCTGGAAGGAACGCGGCGACTGGTCAGGTTCGATGGAGAACGGTGAGGGCCCGGAGTTCGCTAACGAACGTGCCGGCATCGCCGCTGCCATGGCGACCAAGGACCTTGACGACTGGGTGCCGCTGCTCGAGGCGGCTGAAATCCCGTTCGCCCCGGTGCTCGGCATCGGTGACGCGCTCGCCAGCCAGCACTCCGTCGAGAACGGCGTCATGCGTCCCACCACCCTCGCTGGCGAACCGGCCCAGATCCCTGCCATACCGATCAAGTTCGGCTCCGCGCCGGAGGACCAGATCCTCTCCCACCTGTCGGCTCCGCCGTCGATCGGCGAGCACACCGACGAGATGCGCCGCGAACTCGGCTTGGGTGGCGGCGCATGAGCGGACAGGTGCGGGTCGAGGTGGAGGACGGCGTGGCCGTCATGACCCTTGACGCCCCCGAGCGCCGCAACGCGTTGACCGTCGACATGGCGCTCGACCTCATCGCGGCGTGCGAGAAGGTCGATGCCGACCCCGCCATCGGTGCGGTCGTCGTGACCGGGGCCGGCTCCTACTTCTGCGCAGGCGGCGAACGAGCGACGCTCTCAACTGCGGGCGAGCGGCCGGCCGATGCGGAGATGTTCGAGGCGATGGGCCACATCTACCAGTCTTTTAAGCGCGTCGGCGAGCTGCTCCCACCCACGGTCGCGGCCATCCGCGGCGGCGCGGTGGGCGCCGGGATGAACCTCGCCCTTGCCACCGACATCCGCATCGTCGCCGATGACGCCCGTCTCATGTCGGGCTTCCTCGCGATCCAGCTGCACCCAGGTGGTGGCCACGGCACGCTCCTGGCCCGCACTGGGGCGCGCGAGGTCGGCAACGCGATGTCACTATTTGGCCAATCGGTTCTCGGCAGCCGCGCGGCCGAGCTCGGCCTCGCGTGGGAGTCCGTGCCCGCCGACCAGGTGGAGGCCCATGCGATCGAGCTCGCCAGGCAGCCCGCCGCCGATCCAGAGTTGGCCCGACGTACGGCGCGGTCCATGCGCCTCCAGTCCCTCAGCGACGATGCGGCGTGGAACCGGGGGCTGGAGCTGGAGCGCGCTACGCAGATGTGGTCGATGCGGCGCCGACACCTTGCGGCCGATCTCTGAAGAGCTTGCGCACCAACGGCATCGTCGATTTGCGCAAGCGGACGGCCCTCTTCAAAGGTCCCCAACCCGCACCCTGACGAGACACCTAAGCGCGACCGACGACACCCCGCCCCGAAGGCCGTCCACACCGCGCGACCGCCGTCCATACGCCGCGCGACTGGTCAATGACGCACGGCCGGCTGGCGCCCGCGGGGGTCAGCGCGCGGGACGGCGCCAAGCTCTCCCAATACGTCACGGCAAGGGGCCTGAAGTCGCGACCGTCTCTCACCGAGGCCGCGATGCTCGTGGAGTTCGACGTCGGGCGCGCGAGCCCGCGCGAGGGACCTGCATTCGGTAGGCATGCGGGCTTATCAACATCAGCAGGCGCTCGGGGGTGGGCGCGTGGCGAGCGCCATCCATCTCGAGGACCTCGCCCGGACGCTGCTGTTCTACTTCCAGAGCACGGGCGTGACCGTCCGCGAGGTCGTCCAGGCCCGTATTGTCACCGATCCCCCGCCCGCTCCCTCGCCGCTCAGAGGTATGACGAGGCTCAGATGGTCAAGCTTGCGCGACATTATGACCCGCGACCAGCCGCGTCGACCGGCCGGACTGCACCTCACTGACCAACAAGCTTCGCTATACCGCCGGCGGGCTGACCGAGAATCGCGACTTGGACCTGCTGGGCAGGTCACTCAGCACACTTTACCACCTACTTCTTCGGCAAGACGGTCCTGCCGCCCGAGGGACACGCGAACAACGGTGACGTGCACCGTCGCATCGGGCGAGGCGATCCTGTCCGTGGACGGCCCGCTGGCCGAGCGGCCTAGCTGTGATGCCCAGCCAGGTTGTCCAACCTGGTGATGGGGGCTGCCTTGCCGATTGCTGAGTGGGGCCGGTGGTGGTTGTACTCGTGGATCCATCCTGGCAGAGCCGCGAGGCGGGCTGACTCGGAGTTGTAGAACTTCTTGAACGCCCATCCCTCGGCCAGGGTTCGGTGGAAGCGTTCGATCTTCCCGTTCGTCTGGGGTCGGTAGGGCCGGGTCTTCTTAGGTGTGATGTCCAGGTCGGTGCAGGTGTCGCGCCACAGGTGCGATCGGTAGCAGCTGCCGTTGTCGGACAGGACGCGCTGGACGGTGACGCCACGCTCAGCGAACCACGCAGTCGCGTTGCGCAACACCAGCGTGGCGGTTTCCTTGGTCTCGTCGTCGTGGGCTTCGACGTAGGCGACGCGGGAGTGGTCGTCGATGACGGTGTGCAGGTAGCAGGTCCCGATCAGTGGCTGGCGGTGCTTGTTCCTCTCGCCGGTGCGCGCCGCGGTTGCGGAGCGGTTCTTGTCGCCCTGTTGCTTGCCCACGTAGCGCCAGCCGCCGCCGTCGGGGACCTTGCCTAGTTTCTTGACGTCGACGTGGATCAGGTCCCCGGGCTTCTCGTGCTCGTAGCGGCGGATCGGTTCACCGGTGGCCCGGTCGATGTGGGTGAGCCGGTTGATCCGGCACCGGACCAGGACTGCGTGCACGGTCGATGCCGGCATGCCCAGCTTGTCGCCGATCGCGATGGGACCGAGGCGCTGCTTCCAGCGCAGGTGCACGATCTTGCGCACCACCGGGGCCGGGGTCCGGTTCGGTTGGTGCCGTGGGGCCGAGGACCGGTCGTGCATGCCGTCGGGGCCCTCGGCTCGGTATCGCTCGGCCCACTTCTTCGCAGTTCGCCAGGAGACGTCGTAGCGCTCGGCCGCGCGAGCTGGCGGCCAACCGTGCTCGACGACCAGGCGTGCGAGTCGGAGCCGGGCGCGAGGGGTCAGGGCTGCATTGGAGTGGGTAGCGTGGGACACGAAGGCCTCCTTGGTGGCGGAGCGGTTTCT